>CAYVBN010000326.1:0-4495 GCA_964449645.1 uncultured Hyphomicrobiales bacterium | reverse complement strand
CAGATTTTCGATATGGCAGGCGCCCTCGCCTGGACCTTGCAGCTCGTGTTCTTCGTCTTGATCGTCCAGCGCGTCATCACGCTCATCGAGAACTACGCGTTCCGCTACCGCGCCATTTCGGAGCGGCAGCTATGAACGTGGCTGCCGGCGTGCCGACCTCGGCCGAGATTCACCTCGATCACGTCTCCAAGACGTTCGGCCGTTCCGACGCCGAGAATTCCCCGTTCCGGGCGGTCGACAACCTGGTGCTCGACATCCACCGCGGCGAGATGGTCGCCATCCTGGGCAAGACAGGTTGCGGCAAGTCGACCATGTTCAACATGATCGCCGGCCTGCTCGAACCGAGCGAAGGTTCGGTCCGCGTGCAGGGGCGCGATCCGTTCCGCGACTTCGATGCCCTGCGCGGCAAGATCGCGATCGTGTTCCAGAACGACCGGCTGCTGCCGTGGCGTACAGCCCGCGCCAATGTCGAGCTCGGCCTGGAAATGCTCAACGTTCCGCGGACCGAACGGTCGCGCATCGCCCAGCATTGGCTCGTCCGGCTGGGCCTCGAAGGACACGAGAACGACTATCCGCACGCGCTCTCCGGCGGCATGCGGCAACGCGTGAGCATCGCGCGGGCGTTCGCGACCGACGCCAGCATCCTTTTGTGCGACGAGCCGTTCTCGGCGCTCGACGAGATGACCGGGCAGCGCCTGCGCGAGGAATTCGTCAACCTGGTGCGCGAGAACGGCAAGACCGCGGTGTTCATCACGCATTCGATCAACGAGGCGCTGCAGATCGGTGATCGCATCGTCGTGCTCAAGCGTCCCGCCCGGATCGCCTACGACGTGATGCTCAAAGCAAGGACCGAACACGCGGAACGCGAAGAGATCCGCGCGCGAATCCAGGCAATCCTGGCCGAATGACCTGATCGACGGACAGAAGAAAACAGTGGAGGAACAAATGACGACACTCACCCGTAGGGCTTTTGTCGGCACTGCTGCGGCGGCCTGCGTCGCCAAACCCGCCATCGTGCGCGCCGCCGAGCCGCTCAACGTCAGCGTGGTTCTGGGGAATTCGATCCACTGGGTGCAGTTCGTCGCGGCCGACAAGGGGTTCTACAAGGAGGCGGGCTTCGAGCCCAAGGTTCTGGCCCTGCAGTCCTCGCCGCAATCGATCCAGATGGCGCTGTCCGGCGGCTTCCATGTCGCCACCTCGCAGCCGGAATCGTTCGTCGCGGCCGTTCAGCAGGGCGCCACGGTTCTCGCCGCCATGTCGGCGCCGACCAACAAGACCGACTGGGTCCTGACCGGCGCACGCGGCGTCAAGTCGCTTGCCGATCTCAAGGGAAAGATCATCGGGGTCTCCTCGCTCCGCACCAGCGAAGTCTGGCTCACCAGCAAGCTGATGGAGAAGAGCGGCATCCCGCGCGACAGCTACAACTTCAAGATGGCGGGTACCTCGCCCGCCAAGGTCGCGGCGCTTGAATCCGCCGCCGGCGACATCGGGGCCGCCGTGCTGTTCCAACCGAGCGCGGAAGTGGCGATCCGCCAGGGGCTCGTGCCGCTCGCGCGCTACGAGGACATGCGGGACTATCCCACCATCCTGTACGTCGTGAACAAGGATTGGGCCGCCAAGGGCGACGCCGGCAAGCGGGTCTCCCATGTCATCCAGCGCTCTCACGCCTGGCTCTGGGATCCGGCCAATCGGACGGAAGCCCTGAACATCCTGGCAAAATACACCAAGCGCGACATGGCGATCCTCCAAACCATCTACGACGACTACTTCGTGCGCGGTAAATTCTACTCCAAGACCGGAGAAGTCGACCGCGAGGGGCTCAAGGCGGCGCTCGCCGACATGGCCGAGGATGGAGCGGTATTCAAGGTCGCGCCTCCTCCGGAAAAATTCCTGCTCGACAAGAACCTCGGCGGCCTGTGGAGCTGAGCTCCTTCGGAGCCAGCCAGGGAACTCCCGATCCGGCGGCGGAACGGATGAGGGGCGTTGACGGTTGATCCGTCAACAACCTTCACAAGGAGTTTTCTCATGCGAGGCAAAATGGTGCTGGCGCTCGCGACCGCGGGCGTCCTCTGGCATGGCGCGGCCTTGGCTGCGGATCAAGCCGACAAGACGTTCCTCACCGAGGCGATCCAGGGCAATCTGGCCGAGATCCAGGTAGGCAAGCTGGCGCAACAGAAAGGCGAGACCCAGAACGTCCGCCAGTTCGGCCAGATGCTGGTGACCGATCACACCAATGCCAACACGAAAGCCGAATCGCTTGCCAAGAACCTGGACATGACACCGCCGACGGAGCCGAACGCCAAGCAAAAGGAAACTTACAACAAGCTGTCCAAGGCCTCAGGTACCGCCTTCGACCGTGAGTTTGCCCGGGCGATGGTCAACGATCACAAGGAAACCATTGCGAAGTTCAGGAAGGAAGCTCGGGGAAAGGGCGACGTCGCCGACTTCGCCAAGAACACCCTTCCGACCCTGGAGAAGCATCTGCACACGGCCGAATCGCTGACCGCGACCGGCACGACAGGGTCGTCCCATTAGAGACGCGTTCCGATCCGGTTGAATCGGACCGCGCTCTAGACTTGGTATCCGGTCGCATTTCCGGGGCGCCCCAGTATTGGCCTCGCCGAAAAATGCCCTCGCTCAATTCGAGGACCTTGAGTCCGAAGACCGCCGCGCCCTGCGGCGGTCTTGTTTTGTCCGGCATCCATTCAAGAAAAGGACGTGGTCGCCGGCCGATCAAAAGTTATGCTGTTGCTCGGCCGACCGCAGGTATGGCCCGCTTTCGGGGGGAGAAATGCGCTTGTGCCGTTTCGGAGAGGACCGTCTCGGGCTGGTGCGCGGGGGTCGCGTCATCGACGTAACGGCCGCGCTCGAGGCATTGCCGTGCTATCGCTATCCCCTGCCCCGTCACGACCCGCTGATTGCGAACCTCGCGGCGTTGCATGGTGCGATTGAGCGCGAGGCTGAGGGAAAGGAAGGAATCCCGCTCGCCGGCGTGAGGCTCGCGAGCCCCGTCGCCAATCCGGGCAAGATCGTTGCCGCGCCGGTCAACTACAAGAAGCATCTGGAGGAGGTGCGCGAAGATCCTGAAATCCATCACAAGAATCAGATCGCAGAGATTCAGCGGGTCGGGCTCTTTCTCAAGGCGACGAGCTCCGTCATCGGCCCATCGGATGCGATCGTCATCCGCCATCCGGATCGCCGGACCGACCACGAAATCGAGCTTGCGCTCGTCATCGGCAAGCAAGCCGACCGCGTGCTCCGAAGCCAGGCGCTCGATTATGTTGCCGGCTATTGCATCGGGCTCGACATCACCGTGCGCGGGCCGGAAGAACGAAGCTTGCGGAAATCGATCGATACCTACACCGTGCTCGGCCCGTGGCTCGTCACGGCCGACGAGCTCGGAGATCCCTCACGGCTCACCCTGGAGCTTTCGGTCAATGGCGAGATGCGCCAGAAAGCGAATAGCCGCGATCTGATCATCGACGTGCCGGGGCTCATCGCCTTTGCCACGAGCTTCTATACCTTGATGCCTGGCGACGTGCTGCTCACCGGAACGCCGGAGGGCGTCGGCCCCATCAGGGCGGGCGACGTCATCCGATCATCGATCTCCGGCATCGGCGAGATGACGACCCACGTCATCGGGCACTGATGCGAACCCGTCAGCGCGCAACGCGCGTGCCGGGTGACCCGTCAACAAATCAGGCTCGTCGCTCAGAACAGCTCGTAAAGGTCGAGAAAGTATAGAGCCTTGCGTTCATTCCATCCGGCGTCGCCGTAGGCGCGGAGGAAGGACTCGGCCGCCTCCGGGCCGAACTCGTTTCGCAATTCCTCCACCAGCAAAGCCAGATCGGTGTAGCGGTCGGACCGGCCGGCGCGGCCGCAATCGATGAAGCCGACTTGGCCCTCGCTGTCGATCAGGATGTTCGCCGGCGTCGCGTCGCCGTGCACGACTACGAGGTTCTCCTCGGGAATTTCGGCCGTCAGGCGCTCCCACAGCGTCCGCGGAGCAATTCCGGCATTGCGCGGATCGAAGTGGCTGGGATCGACCGCGCCGCGATCGATCTCTTCCCGTGCCCGTGCGAGCCGAATTCGAATCGTTTCGTCGAATGGGCAATTCCGAACGGGCAGGCTGTGGAGTTGCCGTAAGGCACGGGCAACAACCTCGATGTCACGCGCAACGTCCCGCGATCGGCTGAACGCCGGCGCGCCCGGAACCGCGCTCATCAGGACGGCGGATATGTCTTCGCTCTCGAATACTCTGGACATGTTGGGGACATGTACGCCCCTTTGCATCAGCCAGTGCGTGCGCGCGATCTCGTCCTTCAGATCAGCGACGGCCGATCCGCGTGCAATCTTCAGGTAGGCCCGCGGGGGTTCCCGCGCGCCGATGCGCAGCACCGACGCGCCGCTCATGCCCGAGTCGATCAGGCTGATCTCGTGCAGCCCCAGCTCGCGTCGCCACGATGTCGGCAACAGCGCCAGGATTTCGGGCAGT
>CAYVBN010000325.1:0-13627 GCA_964449645.1 uncultured Hyphomicrobiales bacterium | reverse complement strand
CGTCGTCGCCGACAACGAAGGCATCGGAATTTCCAAGCGCAAGATCACGCTGTCGACGTCCGGCGTGGTGCCGAACATCGCGCGCACCGGCGCGGAGATCGGCGTGATGCTCGCGGTCTCGCTGCATGCGGTGCGCGATGATCTGCGCGACGAGCTGGTGCCGCTCAATCGCAAGTATCCGATCGGCGAACTGCTGGACGCCTGCCGCAACTATCCGGGGCTTTCGAACGCGCGGCGCATCACGTTCGAATACGTGATGCTCAAGGGCGTCAACGACTCACTCGCCGATGCGAAGGCGCTGGTCGGGCTGCTGCGCGGGATTCCGGCGAAGATCAATCTCATTCCGTTCAATCCGTGGCCGGGCAGCCGCTACGCGTGCTCCGACTGGGAGCAGATCGAGCGTTTCTCCGAGGTCGTCTTCAACGCCGGATACGCCTCGCCGGTGCGCACGCCGCGCGGACGCGACATCCTGGCCGCCTGCGGCCAGCTCAAGAGCGCGACCGAGAAGCTGAGCGCGCGCGAGCGCATGGCGCTGCGCGCCATGGCGATGACGGACTGAGCGGTTGACCGTCATCACCTGCGACGCGAGCCCGGATCGTCAACGCGCACGAGTCGTGATCTTGTGCGGAAGCCGCATTCCGTATTTTCTGTCTTTCGGCTTGCCCTGATGGACGCGCTCGGACGATTTCTCCTGCGGCTGCTGCTCGTCCCGCTCGGGGCGGTGGTGGCGATCTGCGTCGACGTGCTCGTTGTGATCGTGGCGCACTGGAACGCCTTCATGGCGGCTGCGAGCGCGAGCCCCGACGCGCAGGGCGATTATTTCATGACGATCGTCGTCGTCGGACCGGTCATCGCGGTCCTGCTCGCCCTCTCGGCCGTGTTCACGCTGGTGCCCGCGACCGTCGGCATCGTGATCGCGGAGCTCTTCGCGATCCGCTCGTGGATCTATCACGCCGCCAATGGCGGGCTCTCGGCCTGGATCGGCTGGTCGCTGATGCAGGACGTGCGCGACGAATACGCGTTCTTCACCGATCCGAAGATCATCGTAGCCGCCGGTCTGGCGGCGGGCCTCGCTTACTGGCTCGTGGCCGGGTGGACCGCCGGGTTCTGGAAGCCGATCTCGAACCGGCCCGTCGTCCCGGCCGCGTCGACGCGCGTGTGACGCCAGCGTACGGTCTGCGACGGGGATTGGCGCGGGGGAATCGAAATGGAGCGCATTTTCCGCGGCGAACCGGTGTCCCGGCCGCCGGAAATGCTTCAAACGGTAGCGCGGTGGATCAGGGCCGCTTGGGAGAGCGTTTCCGCAACCGCAGCCGGCGCCCGGCGCTCTTGAGGCGTGCCGCCGCCGCGGCAGGCTGGTCGAGCCTCACCGATCCCGGCTTGAGATTGACCCGCGTGCCGTCCGGAAAAACCAGATAACGCGAAATGATGTTCAACTCGCCTTCTTGGCCGGGTTCGCCCTCGATCACATATCGGGTACCGACGGGAACGCGGTTGGGGAGGCGGCCCCGGACTGCCATGAGTTCCTCCAGGTGAGGCTGGCGATGGATGCGCCGTGGATTCGGTGGGAATTTACCAACCAAGCCCTTAAAATCTGCAAAACACGACCAATGTGAGGCGATTTCGCGTGTTTGCTGGGGCATGGTAAGGAAGCCGTATGTGACATGTGTGACACGGGAAGGCCCGCCATGACGGCGCCGCTCAAGACGATCGAAGGCTCCGCCGACATTGCTGCCGTGATGCGGGATATCGGCCGCCGTGCGCGGGCGGCCGCCCAGGCGCTGGCCCTGGCGCCGTCGCGCCGCAAGGACGAGGCCCTGGCCGCCATGGCGGCCGCCGTCCGCCGGCGCGAGGCGGAGATCCTCGCCGCCAATGCGGAAGACGTGGCGGAGCGCAGGGCGGCCGGGTCGACGGCCGCGTTCCTCGACCGCCTGACGCTCGATTCCCGGCGCATCGCCGCCATGGCGGACGGGATCGAGGTCGTGCGCGGGCTCGCCGATCCGGTCGGCACGGTCATGGAGTCGTGGACGCGTCCGAACGGCATGACGATCGAGCGCGTGCGCGTGCCGCTCGGGGTCGTGGGCGTCATCTACGAAAGCCGCCCGAACGTGACGGCGGATGCCGGCGCGCTCTGCCTCAAGGCCGGCGATGCGGTCATCCTGCGCGGCGGCTCCGAGAGCTTCCGCTCCAGCCGTGCCATTCACGCGGCGCTCGCCGAGGGGCTTCGCGCGGCCGGCCTGCCCGAAGATGCGATCCAGTTCGTGCCGACGCGCGACCGCGCCGCGGTCGGGGCGATGCTGCAGGGGCTCGACGGCAACATCGACGTGGTCGTGCCGCGTGGCGGCAAGGGGCTCGTCGCGCGCGTCCAGGCGGAAGCGCGCCTGCCGGTGTTCGCGCATCTCGACGGCAATTGTCACGTCTATGTGGATGCGGCCGCCGATCTCGACATGGCCAAGGCCATCGTGCTCAACGCCAAGATGCGGCGCACCGGCGTGTGCGGGGCGGCCGAGACGCTGCTGGTGGATCGCGCCTGCGCGCCGACGCACCTGCAGCCGCTCGTGCGCATGCTGCTCGACGCCGGCTGCGAATTGCGCGGCGACGAGGCCACGCGCGCGGCCGACAGCCGGGTGAAGCCGGCGACCGAAGACGACTGGGCCACCGAATATCTCGACGCCATCATGGCGGTGAAGGTCGTCGATGGCGTCGGGGCCGCCATTGCCCATATCGGGCGCTACGGGTCGCACCATACCGACGCGATCGTGACCGGGGATTCGCAGGCCGCCGAACGGTTTCTCAACGAGATCGATTCCGCGATCGTGCTGCACAACGCATCGACCCAGTTCGCCGACGGCGGCGAGTTCGGCTTCGGGGCGGAAATCGGCATTGCGACCGGGCGCCTGCATGCGCGCGGGCCGGTCGGCGTCGAGCAGCTCACCATATTCAAATACCGCGTGCGCGGTTCCGGGCAGACCCGGCCGTGATCCGCCTTCCGCCGCATGCCCGCGGCCTCAAGATCGGTCTGTTCGGCGGCACGTTCGACCCGCCGCACGAGGCGCACCTCGCGGCCTCCCTGCTTGCCATGACGCGTCTCGGTCTCGACCGGGTCTGGTGGATCGTCACGCCGGGAAACCCGCTGAAGGACACGCGCGGGCTTGCGCCGCTCGCCGAACGCCTGGCGGCGGCGCGGACGCTGGCACGGCATCCGCGCATCGACGTCACCGGTTTCGAGGCCCAGATCGGCAGCCCCTACACCTACAGCACGGTGCGCTATCTGCGGACGCGCTGCCCGGGCGTCAAATTTGTCTGGATCATGGGCGCGGACAATCTGCGCAGCTTCCATCGCTGGCAGAAGTGGCGGGAGATCGCGGACCTGCTGCCGATCGCGGTGGTGGACCGGCTCGGCCCGAGCCTCTACGCCCTGTCGAGCCCTGCCGGCCAGGCGCTCTCGTGCGCCCGCATCCCCGAATACGCCGCCCGGACCTTGCCCGATCGCCGGCCGCCCGCATGGGTGTTTCTGCACGGCTTGAAATCGCCGCTGTCCTCGACGGCGTTGCGCGCCGCCCGCAAGTCACAAAATCATCGCGCACCCGAGATAAAAGACATGCTTGCAACCGCGCGAGGTTGAAACCGTTAACGCGGGATGCATATCCTGTGAGTCGGCCCCGGGCAGGGTGCCCGGGGACCAAACCGAAAGGAAGGACGACCCCTGTCCAGCCCTGTGCTCTCTCGGGTGACCGAAGCTTCACCCGATCGCGTCTCCAAGGTGCGACCCGATGCCGAGGAGACACTCCGCCTCGTCCTCGCGGGCCTCGAAGACATGAAGGCCGAGGACACAATCACAATCGATCTGCGCGGCAAGACGTCGATCGGCGACTACATGGTGGTGGCCTCCGGGAGATCGAACCGTCATGTCGGCGCCGTCGCGGATCACCTCCTCGAGGACCTCGGCAAGTCGGGCGTTCCCGACGTCCGGGTCGAGGGCATGCCGCACTGCGACTGGGTGCTGATCGACGCCGGGGACGTGATCGTCCACGTCTTCCGCCCGGAAGTCCGCGCCTTCTACAACCTCGAGAAGATGTGGGTCGGCGGCACCAGCGCGCCCAAGCGGGCGAGCTAGCGCTCGTTCCGCGGCCCTGCATCTGATGCGGCTGATCCTCGCGGCAGTCGGCCGGCTCAAGGCCGGGCCCGAGCGTGAATTGGCCGAACGTTACCGGGCGCGCGCCGAGCAGGGCGGGCGCGCCCTCGGCTTCAAATCCGTCGAGATCGTCGAGGTCGACGAGAGCCGGGCCCGGCGGGCGAGCGAACGCATGAGCGCGGAGGCGCGCCTGCTGCTCGCGGCCGTGCCGAAGGACGCCGCGAAGGTCCTGCTCGATCCTGCCGGGAAGCCGCTCACCAGCGAGACGTTCGCGCAGCGCCTCACACGCTGGCGCGACGACGGCCGGCCGGCGGTGGGTTTCATGATCGGTGGGGCGGACGGGCTCGGGGCGGAGGTGCGGGCCGACGCAGCGCTGTCGCTCTCGTTCGGGGCCGCGACATGGCCGCATCAGCTTGTCCGCGTCATGCTTTTGGAGCAGGTGTATCGGGCGGTGACGATCCTCGCGGGCCATCCCTACCATCGGGGATGATTCGGCGCCCCCGTTTTGCCATGGCCTCGACTCACCATGATTTGAAGTCGGATACGGAAAAGCCCCAATCCAGCCCCATGACGAGCCGCTATTTTGCATGCGCCAGCCGGTCAGTGCCTTGGATTCGATGATCGTCATTGCCCATCGCCGCGGCGATTCGCGTTTTCTGCTCATGACGGTCCTCGCGCTTCTCGTTCCCGTGGGTCTGGACATGGCCATCAGCGTCGCCTGCGCGCAGGCCGAGGCGACCCAGAAGGGTGCCCCGGCGCTCGACGCGCTGCATCAGCGCGACCAGGAGCTCGAGGCGCTGCGGGCCGAGCAGAAGAAGGCGGCCGAGACGCAGGAGCGGCTCAAGAGCGAGATCGACTCGATCGGGGCGGATAGACGTCAGCTCAACCAGGCGCTCATCGATACGGCGGCGCGCATTCGCACCGTCGAGAGCGCGATCGAGGCGACCGAGAACCGTCTCAAGCCGCTCGACGCAAAGGAACGCACGCTCCGCCAGTCGCTCGAAGGCCGGCGCACGGTGATCGCCGAGGTCCTGGCGGCGTTGCAGCGCATCGGGCGCCGGCCGCCGCCGGCGGTCGTTGCGCGGCCGGACGATGCGCTCGAGGCGGTGCGCGCCGCCATGCTGCTCGGCGCCGTGCTGCCGGAGATGCGCACCGAGGCGCAAACGCTTGCCAACGATCTGCGCGAGCTCGTGCGCGTGCGCAAGGACATCGACGAGGAGCGCGAGCGGCTGGCGCACGATCGCGACCAGCTCACCGAGGAACGCACCCGCATGAGCATGCTGCTCGACGGGCGCAAGAAGCAGCAAGGCGACGCCGAGGCGGCGCTCGCCGCCGAGCGCCAGCGCGCCGACGATCTCGCGCGCAAGGCCGACACTCTCAAGGATTTGATCGGCAAGCTCGAACAGGGACTCGATCCGGCAACCCGCATGGCGCGCGGCTCGCCCCGCGTCGACGAACCCAAACCCGCGACCGATGCGCGCCAGAACCTGGCGGCGCTCAAGGATCCGGGGCGTCTCGGACCGGCGCTCGCCTTCGCATCCGCCAAGGGAATGCTGAGGTTACCGGTCAACGGCGTGAAGATTCGCGATTTCGGCGCGCCCGATCGCAACGGCGGAACCGAACGTGGCCAATCGGTGGCGACGCGTCCAGGTGCGCAAGTCACGGCGCCGTGTGACGGCTGGGTCGTCTACTCCGGTCCGTTCCGCAGCTATGGTCAACTCTTGATCCTGAATGCGGGCGGCGGCTATCATGTGCTGCTTGCGGGGATGGAACGAATTTCCGTCGACCTCGGGCAATTCGTGCTGACCGGAGAACCCGTGGGGGTGATGGGAAGCGGAGGGCAGATCGCCTCCGCTGTCACGGCCGGCTCCAGCCAACCGGTTCTCTACATCGAATTCCGAAAAGACGGGACACCCGTCGATCCGACCCCATGGTGGGCCACAACCGACAACGAGAAGGTTCGCGGATGATGCGCAAGACTTCGCTGGTTCTCATTGGTGCGGCGGCCGGCGCCGCGCTCGCGCTTCTCGCGGTTCAACCCCGAATCCTCCTGGGGTCGAGCGCGCGGGCTGCGGTGGCAGATACGTACCGCCAGCTCAATCTCTTCGGCGACATTTTCGAGCGCGTGCGCGCCGACTACGTCGAGAAGCCCGATGACAGCAAGCTGATCGAATCGGCCATCAACGGCATGCTCAGCGGCCTCGATCCGCACTCGAGCTACATGGATCCGAAGAGCTTCCGCGACATGCAGGTGCAGACGCGCGGCGAGTTCGGCGGGCTCGGCATCGAGGTCACGATGGAAGACGGCCTCGTCAAGGTGGTGGCGCCGATCGACGACACGCCAGCCGCCAAGGCGGGCGTGCGCGCGGGCGACATCATCACCCAGCTCGACGACGAGGCGGTTCAGGGGCTCACCCTCAACCAGGCCGTCGAGAAGATGCGCGGTCCGGTCAACACCAAGATCAAGCTGCGGATCATGCGCAAGGGCCAGGACAAGCCGATCGACATCTCGATCACGCGCGACGTCATCCGGGTGCGCTCGGTGCGCTCGCGCGTCGAAGGCGACGACATCGGCTATATCCGCATCACGCAGTTCAACGAGCAGACCACCGATGGGCTCAAGAAGGCGCTGTCCGACATCCAGGCGCAGGTGCCCAACGACAAGCTCCGCGGCTACGTGATCGATCTGCGCAACAATCCGGGCGGCCTGCTCGACCAGGCGATCTCCGTCTCCGATGCGTTCCTCGAGCGGGGCGAGATCGTCTCGACGCGCGGCCGCAATCCGGAGGAGACGCAGCGCTTCAACGCGCGGGCGGGCGACCTGAGCAAGAACAAGCCGCTGATCGTGCTGATCAACGGCGGATCGGCTTCGGCTTCCGAGATCGTCGCCGGCGCGCTGCAGGACCACAAGCGGGCGACGCTGCTCGGCACGCGGTCGTTCGGCAAGGGGTCGGTGCAGACCATCATTCCGCTCGGCGCCGGCAACGGAGCGCTGCGGCTCACCACGGCGCGTTACTTCACGCCGTCGGGCCGCTCGATCCAGGCCAAGGGCATCACGCCGGACATCGAGGTCCTGCAGGACGTGCCCGACGAGGTGAAGGCCCGTACCGAGACGAAGGGTGAGTCCTCGCTGCGCGGCCATCTCAAGGCCGAAGGCGAGGAGAAGAGCGGGTCGCAGTCTTACGTGCCGCCCGACGCCAAGGACGACAAGGCCCTCAACACCGCGCTCGAGCTGCTGCGCGGGACCCAGACGAACCCGGCCTTCCCGCCGAACCCGAAGTCCGCGTCCATTCCGAACTGAGCGGTCCGGCATATGCGTTCCACCGGGGCGGCCGTACGGCCGCCCCGTTGCTTTTTGCGGCAGTCTTCGGCAGCGGGCCCGGAAGACCGCCGCCGCCGGTCCAGCCGGCTGCGCGCGGGGAGGGGCTGCCGGCAGCCGGGGGGGCGCATGGTTCACGCGCAGATGCCGGCGGGCGAGGGCCGCTTCGCCATGCACTTCGCCACCCAAAATGCGGCCAACGGGAAATTTTGCAGGGTGTCCGATTCAATCGCATCGGAACGTGCTCTAGACTCGCGCGATGATTCGCGAGAGGCCGGGCCGTGGCGGATGACCTGAACGCTCCACTCGGCCAGCACACGGCGAAGAAAAAGCGGTTCCCGCTCCCGTCGGTTCTGCCGAAGGCAATCGCCGGGGTACTGGGGCTTTTCATCGCTTCCTTCCTGCTGTGGGCGGCGGTGGTTGACGATCCCCACGGGGGCGAGCCGTCCGCGGTCGTGGCGATCGACACGGGGCCGGCGGCTGCCGCTAGGCAGCCCTCGGCCCAGGGGACGAATCCCACTCGCGGTCCGATGCCCCTCAACGCGGCCGCCGCGCCGCCGCGGCCCGCGCCGGCCGAGGGGGCCGCCAAAGCGGCGGGTTCGCACACCGTCACCATCATCGACGGGACGAGCGGCCAGCGGCAGGAGGTCCCGGTCGCTCCGGGTGGCGACGCCATGGTCGCGCCCGACACGCTGCCGCCCGCGATCGATCCGCGCCTGCTGGAGACAACCCGCCACGGCCCGATTCCGAGGATCGCCCCCGACGGGACCCGCCCGTCGGACGTCTACGCCCGGCCGCCCCCCAAGGGACAGGAGAGGTCGGATGTGCCGCGCATCGCCGTCGTCCTCACCGGCCTCGGCGTCGGCTCGAGCACCACCGCGGAAGCGCTCGCCAAGCTGCCGCCGGCGGTCACGCTCGCCTTCTCGCCCTACGCGATCGACGTCGACCGCGTGGTGACGCGGGCGCGCGGGGAAGGCCACGAGATCCTGCTGCTGGTCCCGATGGAGCCGTTCGACTATCCGGACAACGATCCCGGGCCACAGACATTGCTGACGTCGCTCTCGCCCGAGCAGAACATCGACCGCCTGCAATGGCTCATGAGCCGCTTCCAAGGCTACGTCGGCATCACCAACTACATGGGCGCCCGCTTCACGGCGACCGATCAGGCGTTCGCGCCGATCCTGCGCGAGACCGCCCGGCGCGGCCTGCTCTACTTCGACGACGGCGCATCGCCCCGCAGCCTCGCCAGCCAGCTCGCGGGCGCGAGCAACCTGCCGTTCGTCAAGGCGGGAATTACCCTCGACGCCGTGCCGACGCCCGAGGAGATCGATCGGGCGCTGGCGAAGCTCGAAGGCATGGCACGCGAGCGCGGCGTCGCGGTCGGGGTGATCTCGGCCTTGCCGGTCTCCGTCACGCGCCTGTCGCGGTGGAGCAAGGGCATCGAGAGCCGCGGCTTCGTGCTGGTGCCGATCAGCACGGTCGCCACCAAGGCGAAATCGAGCTAACGTCGCCTGCCGCCCGGCCGTGGTGTCGGCCGCGGTTCCGGATCGGCCGCGATCCTCCAAGCATCGAAGACATGCCCGGCTACGACAGTCTTCCCTATCGTCCCTGCGTCGGTGCGCTGGTGCTCAACCACTCCGGCCAGGCGTTCCTCGGCCGGCGGGCGGACGGACCCGAGCAGGTGGACGCCACCCATGCCTGGCAGATGCCGCAGGGCGGCATCGATCCGGGCGAAGACCCGTGGGGCGCGCTGTTACGGGAGCTCTACGAGGAGACGAACATCCGTTCGGTCGAGCGCCTCGGCGAGATCGCCGACTGGCTGTCCTACGACATTCCTCCTGACATCGTCGGCCAGGCCTGGGGCGGCCGCTACCGCGGACAGACGCAGAAATGGTACGCGCTGCGCTTCACCGGCGATGACGGCGAGATCGACATCGTCCGCCCGGGCGGCGGAGGCCACAAGCCGGAATTCGTCGCCTGGCGATGGGAGGCGCTGGACCGCCTGCCGGCGCTCGTCGTGCCGTTCAAGCGCCAGGTGTACGAGCGGGTGGTGGCGGAGTTCGCGCCGCTCGCGCGAGGGGGGTGACGTTGGGCCCGGCCGGGGCGACTGCCGCGGGCGGTCGTCCGGAACGGATGCGATCGATATTGTCGCAAGACCCGGAACCGCAGAGGGGTTGCGGCGTTGGTCTGACAGGTCTCGATTTCGAGAAATCGGAAATGAGACCAGCGAGAGCCTCCGGGGTAAAAGCCGGGGGCTCTTGGCTGTTTGACGGACGCTCAACGGCGTGCCGGCAAGGAAAACGGTATCGCGGTCTGCGGCCAGCGCGCGGGATCAGGCCGTCGGCCGCACGAAATCCCCGCCACGCGCGCCGCCCTTGAACGAAGGCGCCTATGCCTGCAGGAAATTCGCCAGGGTCGTGAGCTGCTCGAGCCGCTGGCGCGCCTTGTCGCGCGCCGCCTCGTCGGCCGCATCCGCCACGTCTTCCTCGGCGTCCTTGATCGCCTGTGCGATCGCGGCCGGGTCCACGTCCTCGAGCGGAAGCGCGTGGGCGGCGAGCACGGTCAATCCGCTCGCGCCGACCTCGGCGAAGCCGCCGCGCACCACGATGCGCCGCGGCGCGCTCCCCTCGGTGTAGACGGTCAGGACGCCCGGCTTGAGCGTCGCCACGTAAGGCGCGTGCCCGGCGAAGACGCCGAACTCGCCTTCCTCTCCGGGAACGTCGACCTGCGTGACCTCGCCCGAGAACAGGAGGCGCTCGGGCGAGACGAGATCGAACTGGAACGTCGGCATTCTGTCCGTCCTTCAGCCGGGAAGCGAGTTCACGCGATCATTTCGAGCATGATCCTGCCCGAAAACCGGCGGCCACTTTTCGGGATCATGCTCACGCCGCCTCGGCGGCGAGCCGCTTGCCCTTCTCCACCGCCTCTTCGATGGTGCCGACCATGTAGAAGGCCGCCTCCGGCAGATGGTCGTACTCGCCGTTGGCGAGGCCCTTGAAGCCGCGGATCGTGTCGGCGAGGTCGACGAACTTGCCGGGCGCGCCGGTGAACACTTCGGCCACGTGGAACGGCTGTGACAGGAAGCGCTCGATCTTGCGTGCGCGCGCGACCGTCAGCTTGTCCTCTTCGGAGAGCTCGTCCATGCCCAGGATGGCGATGATGTCCTGCAGGGCCTTGTAGCGCTGCAGGATCTGCTGGACCTGGCGGGCGACGTCGTAGTGCTCCTGGCCGACGACGCGCGGGTCGAGCATGCGCGAGGTGGAGTCGAGCGGATCGACCGCCGGATAGATGCCCTTCTCGGCGATGCCGCGCGAGAGCACGGTGGTCGCGTCCAAGTGGGCGAACGACGTCGCGGGCGCCGGGTCGGTCAAGTCGTCGGCCGGCACGTAGATCGCCTGCACCGACGTGACCGAGCCCTTGGTGGTCGTGGTGATGCGCTCCTGCAGCGCGCCCATGTCGGTCGCGAGCGTCGGCTGGTAGCCCACCGCCGAGGGAATGCGGCCGAGCAGAGCCGACACTTCCGAGCCCGCCTGCGTGAAGCGGAAGATGTTGTCGACGAAGAACAGCACGTCCTGGCCCTGGTCGCGGAAATATTCGGCGACCGTCAGGCCGGTGAGGCCGACGCGCGCGCGGGCGCCGGGCGGCTCGTTCATCTGTCCGTACACCAGGGCGCACTTGGAGCCGGCGGTCGAACCGTTGTTCTTGGCTGGATCCTTGTTGACGCCCGATTCGATGAACTCGTGATAGAGGTCGTTGCCCTCGCGCGTGCGCTCGCCGACGCCGGCGAACACCGAATAACCGCCGTGCGCCTTGGCGATGTTGTTGATCAGCTCCTGGATGAGCACGGTCTTGCCGACGCCGGCGCCGCCGAACAGTCCGATCTTGCCGCCCTTGGCGTAGGGCGCGAGCAGGTCGACCACCTTGATGCCGGTGACGAGAATTTCCGCTTCCGTCGACTGCTCGGTGTAGGCGGGCGCCGGCTGGTGAATGGCGCGGGTCTGCTGGTGCGGGACGGGCCCCGCCTCGTCGACCGCGTCGCCGACGACGTTCATGATGCGGCCGAGCGTGCCCTCGCCGACTGGCACCGAGATCGGCGCGCCGGTGTCGCTGACTTCCTGGCCGCGCACGAGACCTTCGGTCGTGTCCATCGCGATGGTGCGCACGGTCGATTCGCCGAGATGCTGCGCCACTTCGAGCACGAGACGCTGGCCCTGGTTCTTGGTCTCCAGCGCGTTCAGGATCGCCGGCAGGTGCTCGTCGAATTGCACGTCGACGACGGCACCGATGACCTGCGTGATGCGTCCGACTGTGTTGGCCATGGATCGTCCTCGTTAACGGAAGTTGCGCACCCGGTCAGAGCGCTTCGGCGCCGGAGATGATCTCGATCAGTTCCTTCGTGATCATCGCCTGGCGGGTGCGGTTGTAGGTGAGGGTTTGCTTGCGGATCATCTCGCCCGCGTAGCGCGTGGCGTTGTCCATCGCGCTCATCTGAGCGCCGTAGAAGGAGGCGGAATTCTCCAGCAGCGCGCGGAAGATCTGCACCGAGATGTTCATCGGCAAGAGCTCCGCGAGGATGTCCTCCTCGTCGGGCTCGTATTCGTAGACCGCGCCGCCGTTCTGGGCCCCTTCGGGGAATACCGCCGGAATGATCTGCTGCGCGGTCGGGACCTGCGCGATCACCGACTTGAAGCGCGAGAAGAACAGCGTGCAGACGTCGAACGCGCCGCTTTCGTAGAGCTGCACGATCTTCCTGCCGATCTCGTCAGCGTTCTCGAAGCGCAACTGCCGAACGGCGCGCAGGTCGACCGTCTCGATGATGCTCTTCTCGAACTGGCGGCGGAGCTGCTCGTAGCCCTTGCGGCCGACGCAGAAGAACTTGACCTCCTTGCCCTCGTTGATGAGGGCAATCGCCCGCTCGCGCGCGAGCCGCACGATGGAGGAGTTGAACGGCCCGCACAGTCCGCGCTCGCCGGTGCATACCAGCAGCAGATGCACCCGGTCCGAACCCGTTCCGGCGAGCAGCTTCGGCGCGCCCGGCAGGTTGCCGACCGTCGCGGCGATGTTGCCGAGCACCTTGTCCATACGCTCCGCGTAAGGACGCGCCGCCTCGGCCGCGGCCTGCGCGCGGCGCAGCTTCGACGCCGCGACCATCTGCATGGCCTTGGTGATCTTCTGCGTCGCCTTGGTGGCGGCGATGCGGGTGCGCAGGTCCTTGAGGCTGGGCATCTCGGCGGTCGCTCGAGTGTCTCGTTGGGCGAAGGTGCTGCTAAGCGAAGGTCTTGGCGTAGCCGTCGACCACCGACTTAAGCTTGCCGGCGGTGGCGTCGTCGAGGTCCCGCGTATCCCGGATGGTGTCGAGGATGTCGGTGTGCTTGGCGCGCAGCAGCGCGAGCAGCCCCTGCTCGAATTCCTGGACGCGGTTCACCGGCAGCGGATCGAGATAGCCGTTGACGCCCGCGTAGATGACGCAGACCTGTTCCTCCATCTTCAGCGGCGAGAACTGCGGCTGCTTGAGGAGCTCGGTCAGGCGCGATCCGCGGTTGAGGAGGCGCTGCGTGGTGGCGTCGAGGTCGGAGCCGAACTGCGCGAAGGCGGCCATCTCGCGGTATTGCGCGAGCTCGCCCTTGATGCGTCCGGCGACCTTCTTCATCGCCTTGGTCTGCGCCGACGAGCCGACGCGCGACACCGAGAGGCCGACGTTCACCGCCGGGCGGATGCCCTGATAGAACAGGTCGGTCTCGAGGAAGATCTGGCCGTCGGTGATCGAGATCACGTTGGTCGGAATGTAGGCCGACACGTCGTTCGCCTGCGTCTCGATCACGGGCAGCGCGGTGAGCGATCCGGCGCCGTTGGCGTCGTTCATCTTCGCGGCGCGCTCGAGCAGGCGCGAATGCAGGTAGAACACGTCGCCCGGATAGGCTTCGCGGCCGGGCGGGCGGCGCAGCAGGAGCGACATCTGCCGATAGGCGACCGCCTGCTTCGAGAGGTCGTCATAGATGATCACGGCATGCATGCCGTTGTCGCGGAAGAACTCGCCCATGGTGCAGCCGGCGAACGGCGCCAGGAACTGCATCGGCGCCGGATCGGAGGCGGTCGCCGCGACGACGATCGAGTAGTCCAGCGCGCCCTGCTCCTCGAGCACCTTCACGAATTGCGCGACGGTCGAGCGCTTC
>CAYVBN010000324.1:0-4800 GCA_964449645.1 uncultured Hyphomicrobiales bacterium | reverse complement strand
ACGCATACCGCTACGACGTTGAGCTTCAAGGCAAGGTCCACGTGAAGGCCTCCCTTGCAGTTGACCGTGACTAAAGTCTAACAGAAACGCGGTCCGGCCCGAAGCAGCAAACATTTTGCTCTGCACAAAACCTGTTCTCCGGGACCTCATCGGGCCCGCCAAGGCCCGTCCGCAACATCCTGAACAAGCATGAAAATTGCCGGTGGGTCCCGAGGTCCATGCGGGTCCTGCAACCCAGAATGGCACGCGGGTGCGACATTCCTGTGCAGGAAAATCTACCTCTGGATACCGGCCAGGCCTCAGATTGCCCGGCCGCTCATCCGCGTGAGCGCCTCGGCGACGAATCGGGCGGCTTCGAGCACCGACCGGTCACGCCCGAACCGGCCGACCACCTGAATTCCGAGCGGCAGACCGGCGCCGTCGGTGAGGCCCGGGACGTTGACGCAAGGAGTGCCCACCAAGGTCCAGAGCCGGTTGAAAATCGAGGTGCCGGTCGTGTCCAGGCTCGCGGGCGCCGCGCCCGGCGCCGAGGGTGTCAGCAGAACATCGATGTCGGCCATCAGGTCGGCGAGGAGCCGGCGCGTGCGCCGCGTCAGGCGTCGCGCCGTGTCGTAGGCGTCCGCCCGGATGGTCGACGCCGCGTCGAGCAAGTCGCGCAAGATCGGGCTGAGGCGTTCGCCGTGATGGTCGTATTCGAACGCCAGGGCTTGCCAGGCTTCGTAACCCTGGATGGTCGCGTGCGCGTCGAATGCCTCCTCGAAGAGCGGCGGCAGGGTCAGTTCTTTCACCCGGGCCCCGGCCGCTTCCGCTGCGCGCGCCGCCGTCGCGACCGCGCCGCGCATGTCCGCGCTCGCCTCGTCCCACTTGTGCGTGCGCACCAGCGCGATGCGTGGAGCCGCCGGCGGCGCATCGTCGACCCGCAAGTCACGGCCGCTGATCGCCGCGGCCGCGAAGGCGACGTCGGCGACGCTCGCGGCGAACAGGCCCGCCGTGTCGAGATGCCAGGAGAAGCATTTCATGCCGACCGTCGGCAGCAGCCGATAGGACGGCTTGAAACCGGCGACGCCGCAATAGGCGGCCGGCCGGATGATCGAGCCGCCGGTCTGGCTTCCGAGCGCGACCGGCAGCATGCCGGCGGCGACCGCCGCCGCAGATCCCGACGAGGAGCCGCCGGGCGTGTGCCGCAGATCGTGCGGGTTTCGCGTCTTGGTCGGCTGCAAATAAGCGAATTCCGTCGTCGCGGTCTTGCCGAGTGCGAGCCCGCCGGCGCGCAGCAGCAGCGAGACGAGCGCCGCGTCGGCGCGAGGCCGATGCCCGGCATAGATCGGTGAGCCGTATTCGGTCGGCAGCGTCGCGGTGTCGAAGATGTCCTTGATGCCGACCGGAAGGCCGCGCAGCGGGCTGCGGGCGAGCTGCGTGTGCTGTTCTTTCGCCCGTCGGCGCGCCCCCTCGAGATCGAGCGCGATGAACGCGCGGATGTCGGCCTCGCGGGCCGAAATCGCCTCGGCGCAAAGGTCGACAACCGCGGCCGGCGTGAGTTGGCCGGCGTCGATCCGGCGGGCGAGATCGAGAGCAGAGAGCATTGCGTGAGCCTTGTCGGGCAAGCGGGGCAAGTCGGACGATGATGGCGCTGGCGGATGTGATCCGAAAGCCGCCGGGGGATCAAGCGCATCGCTGCGAGCGTTTGGGTGCGTCGGCGCGTTGAGGAGGTGATTTTCATGGTGTTCGACAGAGACGCCGCGATCGTCGTCGCATCGTTGAAGAATCGTTAAAGGAATTGCTCGCATTCTCCCGCCATGTCGCGTGGAGTTCGTTGGTATCTCGTCGGCTCCCTGGTTCTCGTCACGCTTGCCGGATGCAGCCGCCTCTGGTTCGCGCAGCGCGAGCCGTGGCGGCGCGAGGCGGAGATCGCGTGTCTCAAGTCGGGTGCTGTGAAGGAAGGCCCGGCGGTGAGGCTGATGCGTCCGATCGAAGGGCCGGGCATCTGCGGAGCCGATTATCCGCTCAAGGTGGCGGCGCTCGGCGAGGAGTCGCCGCCGCTCGCTTATGACGACGAGCCGTTGCGGCCGCCCGGCGCCATTCCGGGTTCATTGTCCCGCTATCCGCCTGCGATTGCGGCGGCCGGCAACCCGCCGGGAGCCGCGCCTTACACGCCGATGCCCGCGCCGGGCGCCCCGCTGGTTCTGGCTCCGCCAGGGCAGAGGTCTGCTTATGAGCCGCCGCCGGCCTACGGCATGAATCCCGCATCGTCCGTGGCCGCGGGCGGCGTTCCGCTCGGTCCGGCGCATGGCGGGATCGCCTCGGCCATTCCGGCCAACGTGACGCCGCCGGCGACGCTCGCGTGTCCGCTCGTCTCCGCGCTCGACCGCTGGGTGAGCGAATCCGTCCAACCGGCGGCGGTGCGCTGGTTCGGCGTCCAGGTGGTCGAGATCAAGCAGATCTCCGCCTATTCGTGCCGCGGCATGAACGGCCAGCCAGGCGCACACATTTCCGAGCACGCGTTCGGCAACGCGCTCGACATTGCCGCTTTCACGCTCGCCGACGGCCGCAGGATCACCGTGCAGGATGGCTGGCGAGGGCCGCCGGAAGAGCAGGGCTTTCTGCACGACGTGCAGCTCGCGGCGTGCGAGCAGTTCAGCACCGTGCTGGCGCCCGGCTCGAACGTCTACCACTACAATCACATCCACGTGGACCTGATGCGGCGCGCGAGCGGCCGCAGGATCTGCGAGCCGCGGGCGGTGCCGGGCGACGTGGTGGCGGCGCGGGTGCGTGCCCGCTACGGCAGCCGCGACGCTTCGATCACCGGATCGATCCCGCGAGGTTCGTCCCATGCGCGTGCGTCGTCCCGGCCCGCATGGGATCGCGAGGATGGCGGCCGGCCTCCGGCGGTGCCGGGCCAGGACTAAGCATTTCCGTCGATGTGAACGCCGGTTCGCCGCGTGCGCCGGCGCCTGTCGGGAACGATGGCCCGCAGCGGGCGTTTCGCCCGAGGGGCGAGCGCGCGACATGGTGCCCGGCTGGCTGCATTTTCTTTCGATCGCGTATCTGCTGCTCGGGTTCGCCTGCGCGGCCATCATCGCTTTCGACGAGTACCGTGAACCGCAGCACATGTGGATCATGAACGTCGTCTGGCCGGTGACGGCGCTGTTCGGCACTCTCTTGTGGCTGTGGGGCTATTTCCGCTTCGGTCGCCTCGCCGCGCGGGCGCGGGTCATGGCCGCGCAGGAGAGGGGAGAGGAAGCGCCCAACAAGCGCAAGCCGCTCGCCGTCATGGTGGGCGAGGCGACATCGCACTGCGGCAGCGGCTGCACGCTCGGCGACATCTGCGCGGAATGGCTGGCTTTCGCGGTGCCGGGGGTGGCGATCGCGCTCGGCTGGCAGTCGATCTTCTCGGAAAAAATTTTCGCCGTCTGGATTCTGGATTTCATCTTCGCGTATCTGCTTGGCATCGTCTTCCAGTACTTCACGATCGCGCCGATGCGGAATCTCGGGCTCGCTCAGGGCCTTTGGGCCGCCATCAAGGCCGACACGCTGTCTCTCACCGCCTGGCAGGCCGGCATGTACGGTTTCATGGCCGTGGCCTTCTTCTGGATCTTCCGCCGCGTTCTCGGCACCGACCTCACGGTCGATACGGTCGAGTTCTGGTTCATGATGCAGGTCGCCATGCTGGTCGGCTTCGTGACGAGCTATCCGGTCAACTGGTGGCTGCTGAAGGTGGGCCTGAAGGAAAAGATGTAGTCCGCCCGGCGGAGAACCCGGTTAACCACGTTGAACCGATCGGCGCACCCGCGCGACCAACGGATATCGGGCCGGAAATGGCCGTGTTCGGGACGAGGGGGTCTCCGATGCGCAAGCTCAGCGGAATTTCACTGGCGGTTCTGCTGGTGATGGCCGGCGCCCTTTCGCCCGCGCAGGCCGGCGGCTTCGCAGGCGGGCAGGCGGCCACGGACGTCACCCTGTCGGGCGCGCGCTGCCGCTATTCGCTCGCCGAATACGGCGACTACGCCAAGCAGCTTGCGGTTTTCGCGGAAAAATCGCGCGCTCTTGCCGAGCAGAACCCGATCTACCTCAGCGACGTGCAGTATTACGCTGCGGAGCTCGCGACCACCCAGGACTGCATCCGCTCGCTGACGCCGTTCACGGCCGCCGCGCGCTGAAGACAAGTCATCCCGCGCTACCGCGCGGCATAGGCTGCCATGAAGGTCCGAACCGCCACCCCGACGACATGCGCGATGCGTTCGGGGGTCGGCGGGGTGCCGAAATTGAAGATCATCGGCTTGAACAGCGTCGACTGGCAGGCGTCGACGAACTGCGCCGCCGCCACTTCGCAATCCTCGACCCGCAGCACGCCCGCATCGACCTGCGCGCGCAGATAGTCGGCAAGCCGCCCGATGCCGACGGCCGGCCCTGTTTCGTAGAACCGGCGGCCGATCTCCGGCATGCGGTCCGCGATGGCGATCACGGTGCGGAGCGACGACCCCTTTTCCGGCCGGCAGATGAAGTTCACGAAGGCGACCCCCAGCCGCGTGAGCACGGCCGCGACGTCGTGCTCGGCCGGGTCGAACTGAAACACCTGTTCGGCCTGGTCGGCGCACTCCTCGTGCACGATCGCCTCGAAGAGCTGCTCCTTGTTCTCGAAATAGACGTAAAGCGTGCCCTTCGAGACGCCGGCGGCCCGGGCGATCTCGCCCATGCTGGCGGCGTCGAAACCTCGCGTCAGGAACACGCGGCGCGCGCCTTCGAGGATCTGGCGCCGCTTGGCGTTCTCCTCGTCGGCGGAGGGCAGGCGGCGTGCGGGTT
>CAYVBN010000323.1:0-13693 GCA_964449645.1 uncultured Hyphomicrobiales bacterium | reverse complement strand
GGGCCGGTCCACCGTGTCCGCCTTGCCCGCGGGAATTCCCGTCGTGGACACGGCGGCTTGCGATCGCCTCAACCGCGTCGATCCCGACATCACGCTGGCGACGCTCGAAGCATATGCGTCGGTGGTCGCCGGCAAGATGATCGCGACCGTGAAGATCAGTCCGTTCGCGGTGACCACCGCCGCGCGCGACGCCGCGGTGGCGGTCGCGAGGGAATCGAAGCCGCTGGTGCGCGTCGCACCGTTCACGGTGCGCAGGGTCGGCATCGTGTCGACGCTCCTGCCCGGGCTCGCCGACAAGGTGATCGAGAAGACCCTCAAGGTGACGGCGGAGCGTCTGGCGCCCGCCGGAGCGACCATCATCGCCGAGAAGCGCGTGCCGCATGCGACAGCCGCGCTTTCGCAGGCGCTGGAAGACGTGTTCGCGGCCGGCGCGGAGCTCGTCATCGTGTTCGGCGCCTCGGCGATTGCCGACCGGCGCGACGTCATTCCGGCCGCCGTCGAGACGATCGGCGGACGCATCGAGCACTTCGGCATGCCGGTCGATCCCGGCAATCTCATGCTGGTGGCGGAAGCGCACGGGCGCCCGGTGCTCGGTGCGCCGGGCTGCGCCCGCTCGCCCAAGGAAAACGGTTTCGACTGGATTCTCGCGCGCTTGCTCGCCGGCATCCCGGTTCGGCGCCAGGACATCACCGATCTCGGCGTCGGCGGCCTGTTGATGGAGATCGTCACGCGGCCGCAGCCGCGCGAGGCCGCGGCCGCCGGCGGCAGGCGCATCGCCGCCATCGTGCTCGCCGCCGGCCGTTCCACCCGGATGGGCGGACCCAACAAGCTGCTGGCGGAGATTTCCGGCCGTCCGCTGGTGCGCATCGCTGCCGAGGAAGCGCTCGCTTCGCGTGCGCGTCCCGTTGTCGTCGTCACGGGCCACGAGCGCGAGCGGGTCGAAGCCGCGCTGAAGGGGCTCGACGTCGTCTTCGTGCACAATCCGGACTACGCACAGGGCCTTTCGACCTCGCTCAAGGCCGGGGTCGCCAGGCTTCCCGAAGACGTCGATGGCGCGATCGTCTGCCTCGGCGACATGCCGCAGGTCACGGCGCCCCTCATCGACCGGCTGCTCGCGGCGTTCGATCCGGAGAAGGGGGCGCTTGTCGTCGTCCCGACGGTCGAGGGCAAGCGCGGCAACCCGGTGGTCTGGTCGCGGCGTTTCTTCGCCGATCTCGCCGGCCTCGAAGGCGACGTCGGCGCGCGCCACCTGATCGGCGCCTATCCGGAGGCGGTGGTCGAGGTGGCGGTCAACGACCGCGGCGCTTTCACCGACGTCGATACGCCGGACGCGCTGGCGGCGCTCAGGACTGAGATCGAACGGGCGTAGGCGGCGTGGCCGGCCGCAGCACCCGGGCTGCGGGGCGCCGACGAATTCCCGCCTGTCCGTGCCGGACATGATTTCGGCTGTCGCCATCGCGTTGTTGCGCGGCTTTCGTCAAAGTTTCATACGGTAATCCAACGGTTTAGCCATTGTCTCTGGCGCCTCTTGTCAGGCCGGGAAAATGGGCGTATAAAATGACTGACCAGTCAGTCATAAAGCTATTGCGCTTCGGGGCGCCGATGGCCTCCCAAAACCCCGTTCGATCCACCCCGCCAAGTCCGCGCTCCCGCGCGCGCGGGGGACAGGCGCGCCTCGAGAAGGCGGCGCAGCGGCGCGAGGCCATCCTGGCGGCCGCGCTCGAAGAATTCTCGGCGAGCGGCTTTGCGGCGACGCGGCTCGAGGACGTGGCGCGCCGCGCCGGCGTGGCCAAGGGCACGATCTACCTGCACTTCCGCGACAAGGAGGCGCTGTTCCAGGAGCTGGTGCGCGCGACGGTGGTGCCGCTGGTCGCCACGCTGGAAAAGCTGCCGCCGGTCGATCTGCCGGCGCGCGTGCTGCTCGAGAAATTCGTCGACCTGTTCGTCAAGGAGATCTACGGCACCGAGCGGCGCAACGTGCTGCGGCTGGTGATGACCGAAGGCCCGCGCTTCCCGCATCTCGCGGAATTCTACTATCGCGAGGTGGTCGAGCGCGCGCTGGCGGCGATGCGCGGCCTGCTGCAGCGCGCGGTTGATCGCGGCGAGCTCAGGCATCAGGCACTCGTGCGCTATCCGCAGCTCGTGATCGCTCCCGCTCTCGTCGCCATCGTCTGGACCGGGCTGTTCGAACGCTTTGCGCGCCTCGACGTGCGCGCCTTGCTGCGCGCCCATCTCGATCTCCTGTTCGGCACGGAGCAGCACCCATGAGACCGCTCCTTGCGTGCGTGCTCTCGTTCGTCGCAGCCCTGTCGCTTGCCGCGTGCGCCGATCCGGATACGGGCTACCAGGGCTGGATCGAAGCCGATCTCGTATTCGTCGGACCGGACGAGGTCGGCCGTGTCGAGACGCTGTCGGTGCGCGAGGGCGACAAGATCGAGAAGGGGGCGCCTCTGTTTACCGTCGATTCCGATCTGCAGCGCGCGGACGTCAATCAGAACAAGGCGACGCTCGCCAACGCCGAGCAGACGTTCGAGCGCGCGCAGGCGCTTCTCAAGCGCGGCGCCGGCACCCAGAAGGATTTCGACGCCGCCCAGTCGGCCCTGCGCGAGATCCAGGCGCGCCTCAATTCGTCCGAGACGCGGCTCGCGCGCCGCAGTCTCGTGAGCCCGGTCAGCGGAACGGTGCAGCAGGTCTATTACCGGCCGGGCGAGATGGTGCCGGCCGGCCGGCCGATCGTCGCGCTCCTGCCGCCCGGCAACGTCAAGGTGCGCTTCTTCATCCCCGAGCCGGCGCTGGCCGGCATCGCCTATGGCGACGAGGTGACGGTGCGATGCGACGGCTGCGCCGAGCTCAAGGCGCGCGTCACCTTCATCTCGCGCACGGCCGAGTTCACTCCGCCGGTGATCTATAGCCTCGAGGAGCGTGCGAAGCTCGTTTATCTGATCGAGGCGGTGCCCGAGGACCCGGGCAAGCTGCGGGTCGGCCAGCCGGTCGACGTGCTGCTGCCGGTGCGGGAGGCGTCGAAATGACGACGCCCGGCGTCGCCATCGAGGTCGAGGGGCTCACCAAGTCGTTCGACGGCCGCGTGGTGGTGCGCGATCTGTCGATGCAGGTGAAGCGCGGCACGATCTACGGATTCCTCGGTCCCAACGGTTCGGGCAAGACGACCACGATCCGCATGCTGTGCGGGCTGCTGACGCCCGATTCCGGACGCGGCACCTGCCTCGGCTTCGACATCCGCACCGAAGCGGAAAGGATCAAGCGCCATGTCGGCTACATGACGCAGCGCTTCAGCCTCTATCAGGACCTGTCCGTGCGCGAGAATCTGGAATTCGTGGCCCGCCTCTACGGCCTCGCCGATCCGGCGGGCGCCGCGCGCGCGATGGTGGCCCGGCTCGGGCTCGAAGGCCGCGAGGAGCAGCTCGCCGGTTCGCTGTCGGGCGGTTGGAAGCAGCGGCTCGCGCTCGGCGCCTGCACGTTGCCCAATCCCCAGCTCCTGCTGCTCGACGAGCCGACCGCCGGCGTCGATCCAAAGGCGCGGCGCGAGTTCTGGAGCGAGATCCACGCGCTCGCGGCCGAAGGGCTGACCGTCCTCGTCTCGACCCACTACATGGACGAGGCCGAGCGCTGCCACGAGATCGCCTACATCGCCTATGGGGTGCTGCTGACGCACGGCACCGTCGAGGAGGTGATCGCCGGCTCGCATCTCCTCACCTACACGGTGAGCGGCCCCGATCTTGCCGCGCTCGGGCATGAGCTCGAGCACCGCGCCGGGGTCGACATGGTGGCGCCGTTCGGCGCGAGCCTGCACGTCTCCGGCCGCGATGCGGCCGCGCTCGAAGCGGCGATCGCGCCGTTCCGCGACCGTCCGGGGCTCAACTGGACACGCTCCGAGCCGTCGCTCGAGGACGTCTTCATCGACCTGATGGGGCGGGCGCGGGACAATTTCCAATGAGCGTGAGCGAGACGAGCGTCCCCGAGTCCGGTGGCTTCTGGCGCCGCACCCGCGCCATGGTGATCAAGGAGTTCATCCAGCTCCGGCGCGACCGGCTCTCGTTCGGCATGATCGTCATGATCCCGCTGATGCAGCTCATGCTGTTCGGCTACGCGATCAATACGACCCCGCGCGACCTGCCGACGGCGGTGCTGCTGCAGGAGCAGAGCGACATTGCACGGTCGATTCTCGCCGCCCTCAAGAACACGAAGTACTTCAAGGTCACGCGCCAGGCGCGCGACGAGGATGAGTTCGACCGGTTGCTTGCCTCCGGCGACGTGCTGTTCGCCGTCGAGGTGCCGGCCGGCTTCGAGCGGGCGCTGCGGCGCGGGGATCGGCCGGCGATCCTGATCGCCGCCGATGCGACCGATCCGGTCGCTTCCGGATCGGCGCTGGCCGCGCTCGGGCAATTGGTGCAGACGGCGCTGCAGCACGACCGCCTGATCCCGGACGCCACCGAGGCGGCCTTCGAGGTCCGCACGCATGCGCGCTACAACCCCGCCGGCGCGACCTCGCTCAACATCGTTCCGGGCCTCGTCGGCACCATCCTGACCATGACCATGCTGATCTTCACCGCGCTGTCGGTGACGCGCGAGATCGAGCGCGGCACGATGGAGAGCCTGCTCGCCATGCCGATCACGCCGATCGAGATCATGCTCGGCAAGATCGCGCCCTATGTGATCGTCGGATTCGTGCAGGCGAGCATGATCATCGGCATCGGCATCGGCCTGTTCGGGGTGCCGATCGTCGGCAACCTCGCGCTGCTCGCGGCTCTGAGCACGCTGTTCATCACCGCCAATCTGTCGATCGGCTACACGTTCTCGACGGTGGCGCAGAACCAGCTCCAGGCCATGCAGATGTCGATGATGTTCTTTCTCCCCAACATCCTTCTGTCCGGCTTCCTGTTTCCCTTCGCCGGGATGCCGGTGTGGGCGCAATGGATCGGGGAATGCCTGCCGCTCACGCATTATCTGCGCATCGTGCGCGCCATCATGCTCAAGGGCTCGACGCTCGCGGATTTGCGCATCGACGCGCTGGCGCTCGCCGGGCTGATGCTCGTCGCCATGACCATCGCGGTGACGCGCTTCCGCCGCACGCTCGATTAGGGCCTGCGCCGTCGCGCCGCCGTCATTGCTCGCCGGCTGCCTTGTGCTCGAATGAACTCAGGCGGTCCATCCAGGCCAGCAGGAGGCCGGAGAGGACGAATCCGAGATGAATGGCGAGTTGCCAGGCGACGTCTTCCTTCGCCAACTGGCTCACGTTCAGGAAGGTGCGCAGCAGGTGAATGGCGGAGATCGCGACGATCGAGCTGATGAGCTTCAGCTTGAGACCGCTGAAGTCGATCTGGCCCATCCAGTCCGGCCGGTCCTCGTGCCCCGAATTCGAATGCATCTTCGACACGAAGTTCTCGTAGCCGGCAAAGGCCACCATGAGAATCAGGTTTCCGAGCAGGGCGAGATCGATGAGGCTGAGCACGAACAACACCAGATCCCGCTCCTGCATGGTCAGGACGTGGGGGATCGTGATCAGCGTCTCTTCGATGAACTTGACGGTGACGACTCCCAGGATGACGAGGAGGCCCAGATAGACCGGCGCCATGAGCCAGCGTCCCGCGAACAGAAGCGTCTCGAGCCAGAATTCGAACCGCTTTCGGCCGGATTGGACGGCTGAGGGAGGGGGCGAGGAGCGCTGATCTTCCATTTTAGTCCCGTTATAAGCGCGCGGCCGGCTGATCGAGCGCGCCCGCGACCGAGCTACGACGCGCCTGTTCGACGACAAGATGATGGTGCCCTTGCGGCCGGGCAATCAATAATGAGCGCATGCTCGACTGAAGGGCCCTGCGACAAGTCGCGCGCGTTCGGGAGGCGATCTGCGGCGCGGCGGCCGGAACCTTTCGCGATTCCGGTTCGTTCACGATCCGGGGGAGGGCTGATTGCGACGTCCTTCCACCACAGCCTGCCAAAGGGGGTGACTTCGTCAGCCGCGCATCCGCGGAGGATCCTGACATGTCCGTCTCCGCCACCATCCCGAGCACTCCCTCCTTGGATCATCCGACCGGCTGGCGCCGGTATCTTTTTTCGACGAACCACAAGGACATCGGCACGATGTACCTCGTGTTCTCGATCATCACCGGGTTGGTGGGCGGCGCGTTGTCGGTCGTGATGCGGATGGAGCTGCAGGAGCCCGGGCTGCAGATCTTCTCCGGTCCGCACTACTACAACGTGTTCGTGACCGCGCACGGCCTCATTATGATCTTCTTCGTGATCATGCCGGCGCTGATCGGCGGCTTCGGCAATTGGATCGTGCCGCTGATGATCGGCGCGCCCGACATGGCGTTCCCACGCATGAACAACATCTCGTTCTGGCTGCTGCCTGCCGCCTTCAGCCTTTTGCTGATCTCGCTGTTCGTGCCGGGCGAGCCGGGCGTCGACGGCAGCGGAACCGGCTGGACGCTTTACCCGCCGCTGTCGACCGCCGGGCATCCCGGCGCATCGACCGATTTCGTCATCCTGTCGCTGCACATCGCTGGCGCCTCGTCGATCCTCGGCGCCATCAACTTCATCACGACCATCTTCAACATGCGCGCGCCCGGCATGACCATGCACCGCATGCCGTTGTTCGTCTGGGCGATTCTGGTGACGGCTTTTCTGCTGCTGCTGGCGCTGCCGGTTCTCGCCGGCACGCTCACGATGCTGCTGACCGACCGCAATTTCGGCACGACCTTCTTCGAGCCGTCGGGCGGCGGCGATCCCGTCCTGCATCAGCATCTGTTCTGGTTCTTCGGCCATCCGGAGGTCTACATCATGATCCTCCCGGCCTTCGGCATCGTCAGCCAGGTCGTGGCCACCTTCAGCCGCAAGCCGCTGTTCGGCTATCTGGGGATGGTCTACGCGCTCGTGGCGATCGGCTTCATCGGCTTCGTGGTCTGGGCGCACCACATGTACACGGTCGGCATGTCGGCCGACGCTCAGGCTTACTTCGCCGCCGCCAGCATGGTGATCGCCGTGCCAACGGGCATCAAGGTGTTCTCGTGGATCGCCACCATGTGGCAGGGATCGGTCGAGTTCCGCACCCCCATGCTGTGGGCGGTCGGGTTCATCTTCGTGTTCGTCATCGGCGGGCTCACCGGCATCGTCATCGCGAACCCCGGGATCGACCGCGTCGTCCAGGACACCTACTACATCGTCGCGCATTTCCATTACGTGCTGTCGCTCGCGGCCGTGTTCGGGATCTTCGCCGGCGCTTACTATTGGTTCCCCAAGATGACCGGCTACACCTATTCGGAGACGCTGGGAAAAATCCACTTCTGGCTGTCGTTCATCGGCGCGAACGTGATCTTCTTTCCCCACCACTTCCTCGGGCTTGCCGGCATGCCGCGGCGCGTGGCCGATTATCCGGAGGCGTTCCGGGACTGGAATTTCGTCTCCAGCATCGGCGTCTACATTTTCCTCGTCGGCCTCGCGGTGTTCTTCGTGAACCTGTACCTGGCGCTCACTCGCCGTCAGCTCGCCGGAGCCAACCCGTGGGGCGCCGGCGCCACGACACTCGAATGGACCCTGCCGTCGCCGCCGCCTTTCCATCAATTCAACGTCCTGCCGCGCATCGCCCCGCGCGACCTCGATCACGCCCGAGGGTAGCATGTTCCGGAAGCGGTGCCCGGAGGGTCCGCGACCAGATCAACGGAATGGAAGCATTCGCCGGAAGGGGCCGCCCGATCTCCGGACACAGAGCGCGATCCGCAACACCCCAACGCCCGTCTTGCCCAAGGTCGCGCTCTGATCTTATCCCTCTAACTTCATGAGCCGGCGCATGACCTTGTCGGCGAACCGTTCCCATTCCGCCCGACCATGCGCTGTCCGAACGGCGGCCCGCCCTGCGAAATGCGCATAGGCGCGGTTAACCGATTCCGGTATATCCGGCCTATATTTGATGCAGCATCCGGGCGCCGCCGCGCCCGCCAGGGGCGCCCATGTCGCAAATGCAGGCCATCGATCCCGTGTCGAACCCGCCGGACCAGAGCCGGCGCACGGCCATCGGCTTCCTCAACTGGGCGCACTCCATCGACCACTACGTGATGCTGATCTACCCGACCGTGGTGATTGGGCTCGAATCCGTCTACGCGACCTCCTATGCGGACTTGATCGCGCTTTCGACGGCGTCGTTCGTCGCCTTCGGGGTGTTCTCGCTGCCCGCCGGCTGGCTTGCCGACCGCTGGAGCCGGCGCAAGATGATGGCGACCTTCTATCTGGGCTGCGGCGTTTCGCTCGCGGCCGCCGCGTTCGCGCCCAATCTCATCATGCTCGCTGCCGCCTTGTTCGCGCTCGGCGTGTTCGCCGCGATCTATCATCCGGTCGGCATGGCGATGCTGATCGAGATATCGCAGGCGCGCGGGCGCACGCTCGCCTTCAACGGCGTGTGCGGGAACCTCGGCGTCGCGCTCGCCGCCGGCATCACGGCAGCGCTCGCGTCCTGGCTCGGCTGGCGCGGCGCTTTCCTGGTTCCGGCCATCATCTGCCTCATCACCGGTGTTGCCTTCCTGAGTTTCGTCGCCGAGGACCGGCACGGCGCAGGCGCGCGGAAATCCGTTGCCGAAGTCGCGCTCTCGCAGCGCGCCGCGCTCATCATGTTCGCGCTCTACATCGTGATCTCGATCACCGGCGGGCTGACCTTCAACACGCTCCTGATCGCACTGCCGAAAATTGTCGATGAACGGCTCGGCGCCGACGTGCCGCTGATCGCGGTCGGCGGCGTCGCCACGGCGGTGTTCCTGTGCGGGGCGCTCGCGCAGATCGCCGTCGGACGGCTGGTGGAGCGTTTCGCTCCGCATATCCTGTTCGCGATGGTGGTGAGCCTGCAATTCGCCGGCACGGTCTGGGCGGCGACGGCCACCGGCAAGACCCTGATCGTCGCGCTCGCCGTCACCATGGCGGCGATCTACGGGCAGGTCACGGTGGGCGACCTCGTCATCGCGCGCTACACCGCCGATGCCTGGCGCGGCCGCGTCTACGCCGTGCGCTATTTCCTCACCTTCGTCTCCTCCGGCATCGCGGTGTCGGCCATCGCCGTCCTCTACGCCCGCGGCGGTTTCGATCTGGTGCTGGCGGCGATCGCCGCGATTGGCGGCATCCTGCTTGCCGCCGTCCTGGGCTTCGTCACGCTGGTGTCGGGTGTCGAGCGCGAGCGGACGCGCGCGGTCGCCCCGGCCGAATAGGCGAGGCCGCGACCCGGCGCTTGGTCCGCGACCGGCTTGCGGGTAAAAGGCAGCCGGATGACCGAGGCCGACCTCAAGCCGCGATTCGCGGAGGCACCGACTGCGCCGGGACCGCAGGTCTCGGTCGTCGTGCCGACGTTCAACGAGCGCCAGAACATCGAGATCCTGGTCCGGAAGCTCGACGCCGCGCTTGCGGGGATCGCCTGGGAGGTGATCTTCGTCGACGACGATTCTCCCGACGGCACCTGGGAAATCGTGCGCGCGCTCGCAGCGCGCGATGCGCGCGTGCGCTGCCTGCGCCGCCTCGGGCGGCGCGGCCTCGCCGGAGCCTGCATTGAAGGCATCCTGGCCTCGAGCGCGCCGTTCGTCGCCGTGCTCGACGCCGACCTGCAGCATGACGAGACCCTGCTTCCGCGCATGCTCGAACCGCTGCGGCAGGACCGCGCCGATCTCGTGGTCGGCAGCCGCTATGTGGCGGGCGGGAGCGCCGACGGCTTCACCGGCGGCCGACGCGCCGCGAGCCGTCTCTCGGGGTTCCTCGCGCGTCTCGTGCTGCGGGTCGACCTCAGCGATCCGATGAGCGGCTTCTTCATGATGCGCAGGGACCGCTTCGAGGCGCTGGCGCCCGCTCTCTCGGTGCACGGCTTCAAGATCCTGCTCGATGTCGCGGCGAGCGCCGGCGGATCGCTCCGGGTGGTCGAATTGCCCTACACGTTTCGCGGGCGGCTGCACGGCGAGAGCAAGCTCGATTCACAGGTGGCGCTCGATTTCCTCGGGCTCCTCCTCGCCAAGCTCACGGGCGACGCGGTCTCGCTGCGATTCGTGCTGTTCGCCATCGTCGGCGGGGTCGGGCTGCTGGTGCATGTCTGCGTGCTCTACCTGGCGCTCGGCGCCTTGGCGCTTCCCTTCGCGCACGCGCAGGTGCTCGCCGCGATTGCCGCAATGACGGCGAATTTCCTGCTCAACAACGTCATGACGTACCGCGACAAGCGGCTCAAAGGCATGGCGTTCCTGCGCGGGCTCCTCGTCTTCTATCTCGTGTGCAGCGTCGGGGCGGTTGCCAATGTGGGCGTCGCGTTCTCGATCTACGGCCAGCGTCCGGTCTGGTGGCTGGCCGGCGTGGCCGGCGCGCTGATGGGCGTCGTATGGAATTACGCGATGTCGAGCCTGTTCGTCTGGCGCAGGCGATGACGCACGACGAAGCGCAGGCTGTCCGCCGTGCCGCTCTCCTGGTTCTCCTCCTGGTCGGACTGCGGCTCGTGCTCGCCGCCACGATGCCGCTCGCGGCCGACGAGGCCTATTACTGGCTGTGGTCGAAGCATCTCGCCGGCGGCTACTACGACCATCCACCGGCGATCGCCTGGCTCATCCGGCTCGGCACCCTCATCGCCGGCGACCGCGAACTCGGCGTGCGGCTCGTTCCGGTGCTGCTGGCGCTGCCAATGACCTGGGCGGTCTATCGCTCGGCGGATCTTCTCTTCGCCGACCGGCGGCTGGCCGCACGCGCGGCGGTCTTTCTCAACCTGACCCTGCTCGTTACCGCCGGCACCGTCGTGGTCACGCCCGACGCGCCGCTGCTCGTCGCCTCCGCCTTCGTGCTCTACGGCCTCGCGCAGGTCTGCGCGACCGGCCGGGGAGGGTGGTGGCTCGCCGTCGGAGCCGCCGCGGGCGCGGCGCTTCTATCGAAATACACGGCGCTGTTTTTTGGCGTCAGCATCGTGCTCTGGCTGGCGCTCGTGCCGGAATTGCGCCGCTGGTTCGCGACACCGTGGCCCTATTTCGGCGGCCTCGTCGCGTTCGCGTTGTTCTCGCCGGTGATCGCCTGGAACGCGGAGCACGGTTGGGTGTCCTTCATCAAGCAGTTCGGCCGCGTCCACGGCGACACGTTCACGCTGCGCTATCTCGCCGAACTCCTGCCGGTGCAGATCGGCCTGGCGACGCCTTCGGTCTTTCTCCTCGGCTGCGCCGGCCTCCGGGCGCTCGGGCAGGGACGGGGCGGCGCGCGCGCCGCGCGCGTCCTGCTCGGCGCGCTGATCTGGCCGATCGTCCTCTACTTCGCCTGGCATGCGTTGCACGACCGGGTCGAGGGGAACTGGCTCGCGCCGGTCTACCCGGCCTTCGCCATCGTGGCGGCGCTCGCGTTGAACGTCGCATGGCGCGATCCGATGCAGAGGCTCGTCGATCTCTCGCGTCGCTGCGCGGTACCTGTCGGGATTGCGCTGCTCGCGATCGTCGGGCTGCAGGCGACGGTCGGCATTATTCCGCTCCACCGCGATCCGACCGCCCGCCTGCTCGCCGTCGGCTGGCGCGACCTGGCGCAGGATATCGAAGCGCTGCGGGTGAAAACGGACGCTCGCTGCGTGGTCGCAAGCAATTACGGCATCACCGCCTGGCTCGCGTTCTATCTGCCGCCAGAGACTTGCGTGGTGCAGATGACCGAGCGCATCCGCTGGGTGAATGCGCCCGAACCAGACCCGTCGCTGTTCGCCGGCCGGGTTCTCTTCGTGGGCGACGCCGACATCGACATGACGGGCTGGCTGCGGACCCGCTACGGGACGGTCGAGCCGAAGGGCAATCTGTCGCGGACGCGCAACGGCCTACCCATCGAGAGCTATCGGGTCGATCTGCTCGCGGGGCTCAGAGGCGATCCGCTCGACCGGACGCCGCCGCCGGAGCTGCGCTAGAGTATTTTCCGGCGAAGCGGAAACCGGTTCGCCGTGGAAAATGCGGCAAAACTTTATTCCTAAAAGGCGCGCTCCGATTCGATCGGATCGGAACGCGCTCCGCGCCCGCAGGGCGCCCAGCTTTAACGTGCTTTCGCAGGAGCGATCTTCAACAGGCGCTCGGCATTCTGGCTGAAGATCTTGCGCTTATCCTCATCGCTGAGCGGAGCAGCCGCCATCCATTCGACGCCGGGCCCGTTCTCGACGAACGGCCAGTCGACCGCGAACAGGATGTGGTCGACTCCCAATTCCATCACGCAGCAGAGAAGCGCCGGGTCGGAGAAGAAGCCGCTCGTCGTGACGTAGAAGTTGCGGCAGAAGACGTCGCGGAAGGCGATCGACCTATGTCCCGGCCGCTTGAGCGCGGTGTCGATGCGCCAGAGCAGGAACGGCAGGGTCTCGCCGAGGTGGCCGAGAATGATCTTGAGGTTGGGATGTGCGTCGAACACGCCGGACAGGACGAGCCGAATGGCCTGCGTGGCGGTCTCGACCGTGTAGCCCCAGGCCGGACGCGCGACCAGGGGAAAGTCTTTGGCGTAGTCGTCGTAATAGATCGCTGACACGTGGCTGTCCGGCGCCGAGGGATGCAGATAGATCGGGACATCGAGCTTCTCGGCCATGGCGAAGATCGGCCAGAATTTGCGATGATCGATGAACTCGCCGTTCGACAGGCCGTGAATCATTGCGCCCTTGAAGCCGAGCTCGCTCACAGTGCGCTCCAGCTCGGCGGCCGCCGCCGCCGGATCCACGGTGGGGAGGGCGGCGAGCGCGCAAAATCGCTCCGGATTGGCGGCACACACCTGCGCCAGGCGGTCGTTGGTCTCCGTGGCGAGCCGGGCCGCGATGTCGATGCCGAGCGTCTGGGTCGAGGGCGCGCCATGCGAGAGAAGCTGGACGTCGATGCCGGCTTCGTCCATTTGCTTCAGGCGAACCGCCCCGAGATCATAAAGGCGCTGCTGCGTTGAATCCGTGCGCCCGGCCCGCGCGATGAAGTGCTTGGTCAATGCCGGATCCCAGTAATGCTCCTCGGTCGCGATGATCCGATACGTGCGTTTGGTCATGGGGTCCTGTCTCGAACGGCGTGCGATTGACGCCGGCACGATGCGTTGCCGGCGTCGGCCCGGCAAGAGCGCATGCCCTCGCCGGAGCCTTGCTTATTTCTGCTTGATGCCTGCCCGCTCGATGAGTTCCTTCCACATCGGCAGCTCCTTGACCATCCGCTCGTGCAATTCCTTCGGACCCAAATAACCGGGCTGGAATCCGATCTTGAGCATCTTTGCCTGGATGTCGGGGTTCTGCTTGATCGCGCGCGTGGCCTCGGCGAGGCGCTTGACGATGGGCTCGGGAGTTCCGGCCGGCGCCAGCAGCATCTGCCAGGTCTCGACGACGGCGTTCGGAATGCCCGCTTCGCCCATGGTCGGAACGTCCGGCAGGTCCTTCCAGCGCTCGCTTCCGGTTTGCACCAGGGCTTTCACCATGCCGGATTTGATATTGCCGATGACGCCGCCCATGCTCACCGAAGCAATATCGGTCTGGCCGGCGGCCGCAGCCTGGAGGGCGGGCGCGGCGCCGGCATACGGAACATGGATCATGTTGAGGCCGGCCCGGACGCGCAGCAATTCGGCGGCGAGGTGTGAAACGCTCCCCACGCCCGTGGTCGCATAGGTCAATTTGCCCGGATTGGCGCGCGCCTTGGCGATCAGGTCGGCGATGTTCGCGATCCCCGAATCCGGCCGCGTGATGATCGCATTCGCTGCGGCGCCC
>CAYVBN010000322.1:0-2470 GCA_964449645.1 uncultured Hyphomicrobiales bacterium | reverse complement strand
GAGCTTGACCAGCAACACCCGCACGTCATCAGCGATTGCCAGCAGGAGCTTCCGTAGGTTCTCAGCCTGCTTCGCCTCGCGCGACACCAGATCGAGCTTTTTCAGCTTGGTCAGGCCCTCGACCAGCGTCCCGATGTCCTTGCCGAAGAGTTGATCGATTTCGGCGCGGGTCGCCTCGGTGTCCTCGATCGTGTCGTGCAGCAGGGCCGCCACGATGGTGGCGTCGTCGAGCTTGAGCTCGGTCAGGATGGCCGCGACTTCGAGGGGATGGGAGAAATAGGGGTCGCCCGAGGCGCGCTTCTGCTCGCCGTGCGCCTTCATGGCGTACACGTAGGCGCGGTTGAGCAGGTCCTCGTTGGTCTTCGGATTGTAGCGGCGGACGCGGTCGACCAGATCGTACTGCCGCATCAGCGGCGGCCGCTGGGGCTGCGGCTTTCGCTCGGGAGCGGCGACCCCGCCGCCGAGCGGCAGCCGCGGACGGGCCAGGTCCGATACGAGGTCCGGCACCCGTGGCAGGTGGATCGAGGAGCGCGCCATCGATTCCTCAGTGACCCTCGGGACGCCGAGGGCGATCATCCGCCGATGATTTCATACGGATATTAAGAATATCGTGGACTGCGGCCGCCTGGGCAATGGCTTCGGCGCGCGTGCAGCGGGAATTCGCCGGTCGGTATTTACCAAAAAGCAAACGGCCCGGGCTGAGCCGGGCCGTTCCATGATCGAAATGCGGGCGGGGCGCCCGATTTATTCCTCTTCGTCGGGCTCCGGCGGCTCCGGCCGCTCCTCGGGCGGGGCCAGCCCCTCGAGACCCTTGAGCAGCTCTTCCTCGGTCATCCGATCGACCGTAACCTCGGTGTCGTCGGCGTCGATCCCCTCGCCGGCTGCCCCGATAAGCGGCACGGCCTCCGGCTCGGGCTCGTCGACCTCGACGTATTTCTGCAGCGAATGGATGAGGTCTTCCTTGAGGTCGCCCGGGGAAATCGTCTCCTCGGCGATCTCGCGCAGCGCCACCACCGGGTTCTTGTCATTGTCGCGCTCGATGGTAATGGGTGCGCCGGACGAGATCATCCGCGCCCGGTGGCTCGCCAGGAGCACGAGGTCGAACCGGTTGTCGACCTTGTCGATGCAGTCCTCAACTGTGACGCGGGCCATGGCCTTGCCACTCCTTCGATCGAAACGCTTCGGGATTGCCTGCTAGGTATCGTCCAAAAGGTCAAAGTGCAAGGACGAAATTGGGGGCGAAAATTGGGCCTTTCGGCCAGCTTGGCCGCGCCGCAACGGTCTGTTAGGCCATTCGGGAACGTCGCGCGGATGGTCGAATTATCCTGACGGATCCGGCGCGACGGTGTACCGCACTGTTCCCGGCGCGCGTGGAACCGATGTCCCCAATGATTAACTAGTTCGTTGCCATTGAAACGCCGGGCCGGTCGACACCCCTCAGCGACCCCCGTTTCGATCACGAGAACACGAAGAGCGTCCCCATGTCCGTGCCCAGCGAAAAACTCGCTCTCTTCATCGACGGCGCAAATCTCTACGCCACCGCCAAGTCGCTCGGTTTCGATATCGACTACAAGCGCCTGCTGCGCGAGTTCCAGTCGCGCGGCTATCTGCTGCGCGCGTTCTACTACACGGCGGTCGTCGAGGATCAGGAATACTCCTCGATCCGGCCATTGATCGACTGGCTCGACTACAACGGCTACACGGTCGTGACAAAGGCGACGAAGGAGTTCGTCGACCAGGCGGGACGGCGCAAGGTCAAGGGCAACATGGACATCGAGCTCGCCGTCGATGCCATGGAGATCGCCGGACATATCGACCACATGGTCCTGTTCTCGGGTGACGGCGACTTTCGCTCGCTGGTCGAAGCCGTGCAGCGCCGCGGCGTGCGCGTGACCGTCGTCTCCACCATCTCGACGCAACCGCCGATGGTGGCGGACGAGCTTCGCCGCCAAGCCGACGTCTTCCTCGACATCGTCGAGCTGCAGCCCAAGATCGGCCGCGACCCGGGCGAGCGCCCCGAGCGTCCGCCGCGCGAGCCGCGCCAGCACACGCCGCAGTTCCTCCAGCGCAGCACCGCCCCGCAGCGGGCCGGCGCGACGGCCGACGACGATTTCGAAGAGGATTGAGCCACCGTCATGGGGGGCACACCGACCGAGCCGGACGTGAACTGCCCACGATGTCCGCGCCTCGTCGATTTCCGCAATGACTGGCGCAAGCGGGAGCCCGGGTGGTTCAACGCGCCCGTGCCGTCCTTCGGCCCGGCCGATGCGCGGCTGCTGATCGTCGGCCTCGCGCCCGGCCTGCAGGGCGCCAACCGCACGGGGCGCCCGTTCACCGGCGACTATGCCGGCGTGCTTCTCTACGAGACCTTGCTGCGCTTCGGATTCGCGCGGGGGGAATATCAGGCCCACCCGGACGACGGACTGACGCTCGTCGACGCGCGGATCACCAACGCGGTGCGCTGCGTCCC
>CAYVBN010000321.1:0-1819 GCA_964449645.1 uncultured Hyphomicrobiales bacterium | reverse complement strand
AAGGGCAAGCTCCTCGACCTGCCGCTCTGCCTGCTGCTCGGCCGCTACCGCGACAGCGTCCCGATCTACGGCAGCGGCGGCTTCACCACCTATTCGGATGCGGAACTGCGCGCGCAGCTCTCGGGCTGGGTCGAACGTGACGGCTGCCGCTGTGTGAAGATGAAGATCGGCAGCGCGCCGGAGCAGGACCCGCATCGCGTGGAGGTCGCGAAATCCGCCATCGGCGACCGCACATTGTTCGTCGACGCCAACGGCGCCTACACGGCGCAGCAGGCGCTGGCGCTCGCGCAGGTGTTCACGCGCCAGGATGTCGCCTGGTTCGAAGAACCCGTGTCATCGGACGATCTGGACGGCCTCGTCTTCATCCGGCGTCACGCGCCGGCCGGCATGGACATCGCCGCCGGCGAATACGGCTACGATATCGATTATTTCCGCCGCATGCTCGGGATGGGAGCCGTCGACGTGCTGCAGGCGGACATCACGCGCTGCGGCGGCGTGACCGGATTCTTGCAGGTCGCCGCGCTGTGCGAAGCGCACCACGTCGATCTCTCGGCCCACTGCGCGCCGTCCCTGCACCTGCACGCCGCCTGCGCGGCGCCGCGCATACGTCATCTCGAATGGTTCCACGACCACGCGCGCATCGAGCACCTCCTCTTCGACGGCGCGCCGCAGCCCGAGAACGGACATATCCGGCCGGACCTCGCGCGTCCGGGCTTCGGTCTCGCATTCAAGCGACAGGATGCCGAGCGGTTCGCGCTGTGACGGCCGGTGCGCGCAGGCTGATCGGCGGCGGCTTCATTCCGCGGCCTTGAGCACCGGCGAGGGACCGCTGCGGAGCTGGGCCAGCAGCGTGGCTTCCTCCGCCTTGGCCGCGTTCAGAGCGCGCTGCTTCACGTGTCCGAAACCGCGCACCTTTTCTGGCAGCGCCGCAAGCGCCACCGCGAGCTGGTGGTTCTCGGGCGTCAGCGCGGCGAGGATCTCGTCGAGCGTCGCCTCGTAGTCGCGCACGAGCGCGCGTTCGGTGCGGCGCTCCGTGCTGTAGCCGAACGGATCGAACGGCGTGCCGCGCAGCGCCTTGAAGCGGGCGAGCGCGCGGAAAACCGGGAGCATCCACGGACCGAACGTCATCTTGCGCGGAAGGCCCGAGTGCCGGTCTTTCGGCGCGAGCAGCGGCGGGCTGAGGTGATAGGTCAGTCGCAGGTCGCCGTCGAACATCTCGCGCACCTGCCGCAGGAACGTCGGATCGGACTGCAGCCGCGCCACCTCGTATTCGTCCTTGTAGGCCATCAGCTTGAAGAGATACCGGGCGACCGCCTCGGCGAGGCCGGTCCGGCCCGGCGCCTTCTCGGCCTCGATAGCGCGCGCCTGCGCGACGCGGCGGCGATAGCGCTCCGCATAGGCGGCGTTCTGGTACTCGGTCAGGAAGGCGACGCGCCGCGCGACCATTTCGTCGAAGGACTCCGACAGCCGCCGGGCCGGATCGACAGTCCGGGGCGCCGCGAGCTTTTCGACACCGGCGCGGTCGACGGCGGCGCGGCGTCCCCAGCGGAATGCCGCGATGTTCATCGGCACCGCTTCGCCGTTGAGCTCGAGGGCGCGCTCGATCGCCGCGGCCGAGAGCGGCAAGGCGCCGATCTGGTAGGCGTAGCCGAGCATGAACATGTTGGCGCCGATCGACTGGCCGAGCAGCGCCGTCGCGAGCCGCGAAGCCTCGACGAAGTGGCTGCGCCCGGGACCGGCGGCCGCCGCGATCGCCCGCTTCAGCCGCTCGGACGGGAGCGAGAACTCGGTGTCGTGGGTGAATTCGCCCGGGAACACC
>CAYVBN010000320.1:0-3547 GCA_964449645.1 uncultured Hyphomicrobiales bacterium | reverse complement strand
GACGCCGCTCTTGCCGAGCCCGGCGAGTTCGCCGGCATCGCGGCCGATCACCGCCGCGCCCGGCGCGTCGACCGCGCCCGCCACCACCAAACCGTCGGCTTCGGTGATCGCCTTGATCAGCGTGCGTCCCATGCGCCCGCCGGCGCCGGCCACGATCAGCCGCATGTCGGACATCAGCTTCTCCCGCGATTGGCGCGGGTATAGCGGGGCAGCCCCGACAAGGGAAGCCGGCTACTATCTCTTTGATTTGAGCATGATCTTATCCGAAAACCGGCATCCACTTTTCGGGACCATGCTGTGTTTGAGCATGATCTCATCCGAAAACCGGTAGCCACTTTTCGGGCTCATGCTCTAGGCGTCGTAGCCCTCGACGATCAGCAGATCGCCCGTGGAGGCCTTTTGCCTCAGGGCGGCCGCCTTGGCGTATTCGGGCGAGCGATAGCAGGCGACCGCCGTGGCGTAGTCGGCGAATTCGATGATGACGTTGCGGCCGCGGCCCTTGCCTTCCATCACCTCGCATTTTCCGCCGCGCGCCAGGAAGCGGGCGCCGTATTTGCGGAAGGGCTCGGCGGTGGCGGCGACGTAGTCTTTGTAGGCTTCCGGATTGTTCACGTCGATCTGGGCGATCCAGTAGGCTTTGGGCATCTCTCTCTCCTTATCTCCGGCGCACGGCCTGTTCGATGTCGGCAATAATGGATTGCGCAACGGCGCGCGGGTTCCCGGCGGCGATGATGGGACGGCCGACCACCAGATAATCGGCGCCTTCCGCGATGGCGCGCTCGGGCGTGACGACGCGTTTCTGGTCGCCCGTTTCAGCCCCGCGTGGCCGGATGCCCGGCGTCACGAGCGTCATGCCGGGTCCGACGAGCGGGCGCAGCGCCGCGACTTCCTCGCCGGAGCAGACGAGCCCGTCCACCCCGATATCGCGCGCCTGGCCGGCCCGTTCGGCGACGAGCTCCGGCACGGTGACGTCGTAACCGGCCGCCGCGAGGTCCGAATCGTCGTAGGAGGTCAGGACCGTCACGGCAAGGATGCGCAGCCCGGTCCCGGCGCGCGCCTCGACGGCCGCCTTCATGGTCTGCGGATAGGCGTGCACGGTCAGGAACGTCGCGCCGGTGCGCGCGACACTCTCGACGCCGCGCGCCACCGTGTTGCCGATGTCATGCAGCTTGAGGTCGAGGAACACGCGCTTGCCGTCGCGCACCAGCGTCTCGGCGAAGCCGAGGCCGCCCGCGAAGGCGAGCTGATAGCCGATCTTGTAGAAGCCGACCGCGTCGCCGAGCAGCCCGACGATGCCGCGCGCGTCCTCGACCGAAGGGACATCGAGCGCAACGATCAGCCGGTCGCGTGGATTGTCCACCGTGTCTCTCCCTGCACGTCAGCCGAGCTGGCGCACCATGTCGACGAGCCGTCGCAACACCTGCTTGAGCGTGATGGCGGTGCGCTCGTCGCGCAGATTGTCCTTCTCGTCGAACGCGGTCGCCGCCTCGCGCACCGCGACCTGGTCGGGCAGCACGATTGCGCCGCAGCCGAGCTCGAGCACGTGGCGCAAGGCGATGAGCGAGCGATAGCCGCCATACGCCCCGTTCGACGCCGCGCCGAGCGCGAAGAAACGGTTGCGATAGACGGCGAGCGCCGGCTCGCCCTCCTCGCACACGCGCGAGACCCAATCGAGCGTGTTCTTGAGCAGCGGCGCGATCGAGGCGTTGTATTCCGGGCTGGTGATGAAGACTCCGCGGTGGAGCGACATGAGACGTTTGAGCTTCACCGCATTCTCCGGCGGACCCGATTTCGCTTCATCGTCGCCGTCGTAGATCGGCATCGGATAGTCGATGAGCGAGACGTGGGTGACGTCGGCGTCGAGCAGCGTCAGCTCCTTCGCGGCGAGAGCGGCGAGCCGCGCGTTGAACGAGCCCGTGCGGATCGATCCCGCCATGACCAGGATTTTCGGAGCAGGCATCGGCGGCTCCCCCGGCGCGACGCGCCGCCGTCAGCCCTTGCGATAGACCCAGACCCGTGCGGGCGGCAGATTGAGCCAGATGCGTTCGGACGCTTCCGCCGTGACGCCGGCGAAGGAGCGCGGAATGGGCGAGGCCACCGCGTAGGTGAACTGCACGAAGGGCGCGCCCGGCCACAGCAGGCTGAAGGCGTCGTTGACGAGGCGCAGGCGCGTGCGCAGCGGCTTGGTGACGAGCGGCAGGCCGGAGACGACGGCGGCGGCGGGCTGACGGATCAGGCTCCCGAGCAACCGCTTGAGGCTATAGGCGTCGCCTTGCACCACGGTCGCGGCCGGATAGCGCGAGCGCAGGATGCGGCAGAAGGAGGGATTGAATTCGACCAGCACAAGGCGCGCCGGATCGATCCCCTTCGCGACCAGCGCCTCCGTGACCGGACCCGTGCCGGGACCGAGCTCGATCACCGGGCCGGCGACCTCCGGATCGACATAGCGTGCCATCGTGCGCGCGAGCACCTTCCCGGAGGGCATCACCGCTCCGGTCGCGAGCGGCTTCTCCAACCAGGAACGGATGAAATGCACCTCGTCGTCGAGGCGGAGGGTTTTCTTGGCAACGCTCAGTGTTGAATGCCGCTGCATCTTGGCTTCCGAAATGGACGCTTCGACGAAACCTTCGACCGAACCATTGATCGGGCCTGCAACCTGACGGGTATAGGGCCGGACGCCGGGGGTCAAGACATGTTCATGACGAACTTGCCCGATTGCCCAGGCCGTCGAAAAATTCTTTGACCTTGCCGAAGAAGCCGGCGGACTCCGGATGCGTGTCCTTCGAGGACAGGCTCTCGAATTCCATCAGCAATTCTCTTTGACGTTTGGTGAGTTTCTGCGGCGTCTCCACGACGACCTGGACGTACATGTCGCCGGTTTGTTTCGACCGCAGCACCGGCATGCCCTTGCCGTGCAAGCGGAACCGGCGGCCGGACTGCGTTCCCTCGGGAACCTTCACGCGCGTCTTGCTGCCGTCGATGACCGGCACCTCGAACTCGCCGCCGAGCGCCGCCGCCGCCATCGAGATCGGCACGCGGCAGTGCAGATCGGCGCCATCGCGCTGGAAGAACGGATGCGAGGCGATCGACAGGAAGATGTAGAGATCGCCCGCCGGGCCGCCGCGCACGCCGGCTTCGCCTTCGCCGGCGAGCCTGATCCGCGTGCCGTCCTCGACGCCGGGGGGAATGTTCACCGAGAGCGTGCGCTCGCGCGTGATGCGGCCGGTGCCCGCGCAGGACGGGCACGGATCGTCGATCACCTGGCCACGGCCCTGGCAGGCCGGGCATGGCCGCTCCAGCGTGAAAAAGCCCTGGGTCGCGCGGATCTTGCCGTGGCCACGGCAGGTGGCGCAGGTCCGCGGCTTCGAGCCCGCCTTGGCTCCCGAGCCCGAGCAGACCTCGCAAGTCACCGTCGACGGCAGGCGAATCTGCGCGACCTTGCCCGAATAGGCATCCTCGAGGGTGATCTCCATGTTGTAGCGGAGGTCCTGGCCACGCTCGCGCCCGCCCGAGCGGGCGCCGCCGCGCCGACCCATGATATCGCCGA
>CAYVBN010000319.1:0-2100 GCA_964449645.1 uncultured Hyphomicrobiales bacterium | reverse complement strand
CCCTCACGCACGAAAAAGATGTTGGCCCCCGTGCACTCGGCGACGCGTCCCTGCCAGTCGAGCATCATGGCGTCGGCATAGCCTTTGCGTTCGGCTTTGTGCTTGGAGATCGTGCAGATCATGTAGAGCCCCGACGCCTTGGCGAGGGAGGGGGCGGTCTTGGGATCGGGACGGCGATACTCGGCAAGATCGAGCCGGATCCCCTTGAGCCGCTCGGCCGGATTGAAATAGCTCGGCCACTCCCAGCTCGCGATCGCGAGGTGGATCTTGTTGTTCTGCGCCGCGACGCCCATCATCTCCGAGCCGCGCCAGGCCACCGGCCGCACATAGGCGTCCTTCTTGCCATTCTTCTCGACGACCAGGCGCTTAGCCGCGTCGATCTCGGCGACCGAATAGGGGATTTCGAAGTCGAGCACATTGGCGGAGCGCTTGAGACGCTCCGAGTGCTCCGTGCACTTGAAGATCTCGCCCGCATAGGCCCGCTCGCCCTCGAACACGCAGCTCGCATAATGCAGGCCGTGCGAGAGCACGTGCAGCTTGGCATCCGCCCAGGGGACGAGCTTGCCGTCGTACCAGATGACACCGTCGATTTGGTCAAAGGGAACCGGCATGAACTCCTCCTTGGAACCGACGGCCACGTCCGCATCCGGGGGCCCGGCAACTTTGCTTCGGGGGCGAGTCCCGATATGGTCTGCCCGGATCGCATGAGAGCCTGAGACCCGGAATGGTGCAATCGTGACGAAAGGCCACGCGAGCACGATCATTTCGTAATCGCCTTGTCATGCGTAACAATCAAACCAAAATATGTCAATATGGCTGACATAAATGTGAGAGAGCTCCCCTCCGCTCCCGCCTCTGCCGCGAAGGAGCCGCCTCCGGGGGAACCGCTCTGGGACCTGATCGAGCTCCTGTTCTTCGCCTATCGGGACTTCGTCGGCGACCCCGACGACGTGCTGGCCGGCTTCGGATTCGGCCGGGCGCATCACCGGGTTCTCCACTTCGTCAACCGCCATCCGGGGATGAAGGTTGCAGATCTGCTGGACGTCCTGAAGATCACCAAGCAGTCGCTCGGGCGGGTCCTCAAGCAGCTCGTCGATGAAGGCTACGTGCTGCAGAAGGAGGGCGCGAGCGACCGCCGCCAGCGTCTGCTATATCTCACCGCCAAGGGCGAGGCGCTGGCGCTCAAGCTCGCCAGGTTGCAGACGGGCCGTATCGCGCGCGCGCTCGCCGAGCTCGGACCGGGCGCCCACGAGGCGGCGCGCCGGTTTCTGGTCGCCATGATCGAGGCGGGCGAGCGCGAGGAGGTGCTGCGCTTCATCGAGCTCGCAGAGCGCGCGCAGCGCACGCGCCGGTGAGGCCGCCGGCTCGGGAAGGGGGAACGGTTCGATGAGCCCTCGCTCCGCTGTGCTCGCGGACGACGCGCCGCATCTCTTGATCGTCGACGACGACCGCCGCATCCGCGATCTTCTGTCGCGCTTTCTCACGTCCGAGGGCTATCGCGTCACCACGGCCGACAACGCCGCCGAGGCGCGCGCCAAGCTCGACGGGCTCTCGTTCGATCTGCTCATCCTCGACGTCATGATGCCCGGCGAATCGGGTTTCGATCTCGCGCGCGCGATCCGCACCACCTCGGGCGTGCCGATCCTGATGCTGACGGCACGCGACGAGACGGAGAGCCGCATCACCGGCCTCGAGATCGGCGCCGACGATTACGTCGCCAAGCCGTTCGAGCCGCGCGAGCTGTCGCTGCGGATCGCCAACATCCTCAAGCGCGCGCAGCCCGCCGCGCCGCCGAAAGTCGAGTCGGTGCGGTTCGGCCCGTTCGTCTTCCATATCGGACGCGGTGAATTGCGCCGTGGCGACGAGGTGGTGCATCTGACCGACCGTGAGCGCGAGATGCTGCGCACGCTCGCGGCCGATCCGGGCGAAACGGTGCCGCGGCTCGCGCTCGCCGGCAATGGCGGCACCTTCAACGAGCGCGCCGTCGACGTGCAGGTCAACCGCCTGCGCCGCAAGATCGAGCGCGATCCCGCCAATCCGGTCTACCTCCAGACCGTGCGGGGCTCGGGCTACCGGCTGATGGTGGACCGCTAGATGAGC
>CAYVBN010000318.1:0-12010 GCA_964449645.1 uncultured Hyphomicrobiales bacterium | reverse complement strand
AGGGTCCGGACGAGGTCTACACCGAGATGGCCTCACTGATGCCGTCGCTCGACAACATCCCGTGGGAGCGCGTCGCGCGCGAGGACGCCGTCACCTATCCGGCCGACGCGCTCGACAAGCCCGGCCGCGACGTGGTGTTCGACAAGGGCTTCCCGCGGCCCGGCGGCTTCGCCAAGCTGGTCGCCGCCAAGCTCCGGCCGCCCGATGAGTTGCCGGACCACGAGTATCCGTTCATCCTCACCACCGGCCGCCAGCTCGAGCACTGGCACACCGGAGCGATGACGCGCCGCGCCGCCGTGCTCGACGCGATCGAGCCGTCGGCGATCGCCGCCGTCTCGCGCGGCCCGATCGCCAAGCTCGGCATCGCGCCAGGCGACATGGTGCGCGTCTCGACCCGGCGCGGCTCGATCGAGCTGACCGCCCGTCAGGACGACGCGGTTCCGGACGGCGTCATCTTCATCCCGTTCGCCTATCAGGAGGCGGCCGCCAACCTGCTGACCAATCCGGCGCTCGATCCGTTCGGCAAGATCCCGGAGTTCAAGTTCAGCGCCGCGCGCATCGAGCCGGTCGTCGACGTTCCGCGCGAGGCAGCGGAGTAGAACGGCTGGGGCTTCGCAGTCCGCTTTCGGCAAGGGCGTGAGGACTTACGCGTGCCTGCCTTCACCTCGCCCCACTGGGGAGAGGTGAAGCTTGCCGATCCGCGGAGTAGGGCGGCTGGGCTTGTGGCCAGCAAAAGTCCCGATGAATCGAGCTACTTCACCGCGCCCACGGTGAATCCGGCGACGAAGCGGTCGACGAAGAAATTGTAGATGATCGCGATCGGCACGCTGGCGATCAGGCAGGCCGCCATCATCGAGCCCCAGAAATAGACGTCGCCGCGCACCAGGAAGGTCGGCACGCCGACGCTCACGGTGTAGCTCGACGACGAGGTGATGAACGTGACGCCGTAGACGAATTCCTGCGTCACCAGCGTGAAGGCGAAGATGATCGCCGTCAGCATGCCGGCGAGCGAGATCGGCATCACCACTTTGACGAAGGCGCCGAAGCGGCTGAGCCCGTCGATCATGGCGGCGTCCTCGAGGTCGCGCGGGATCGCCTTGAAGAATCCCATCAGCAGCCAGGTGCAGAACGGCACCGTGAAGCTCGGATAGACGAGGATGAGCGACCACAGCGAATCCTGCAGGCCCAGCATCGCGATGATGCGCGAGAATGGGATGAACAGGATCGTCGGCGGCACCAGGTAGGTGAGGAAGATGGCGACGCCGAGCGTCTGCGCCCACGGCCCGGTCATGCGGGCGAGCGCGTAGCCGGCCGGAACCGCGAGCGCCAGCGTGATCGCGACGACCACGAGACCGACGAACCCCGTATTGATCAGCCACTGCACGTACTGCGTGTCGCTGAACAGGGCAGTGAGGTGATGCAGCGTCGGCGGATCGTTGAACAGATACGGATTGTTGGCCGTATCGTAGAGATCGTGCGTGGTTTTGAACGTGGTGATGACCATCCAGTAGAACGGGAACGCCAGGAAGGTGACGAAGAACACCAGGATCGCCACGTGCCCGGCCCGTCCGCCGATGCGTCGCGCGCGCGCTGTCGCGGGGGTCATCACGTCACCTCCGCGCGCTTGGCGAACCACAGGAACAGGATGGCGACGGCGGCGAGCACCGGGAACAGGAACAGCGAGATCGCCGCGCCGCCGGCGAGGTCGCCGCCCTGAATGCCGGTGAAATAGGCCCAGCTCGCGATGACCTGCGTGGTGTCGTAGGGGCCGCCGCGCGTGAGCACGAACACGACGATCATGTCGGTGAAGGTGAAAATGATCCCGAACAGCAGGGCGACGAGCCCGATCGGCAGCAGCAACGGTGCCGTGATCTGCAACTGATGGCGCCAAAATCCTGCGCCGTCGACCTGCGCGGCGTCGTGGATGTCCTGCGGAATGGACGAGAGCCCGGCCAGGATGATGACGGTGGCGAGCGGCAGGATGCGCCAGATGTTGACGATGATGATCGAGGTCTTGGCGAGCGTCGGCTCGCCGAGCCAGATCGGCCATTCGTTCGGTCCGAGCAGCCCGACGGCGCGGGCCGTCCAGTTGATGATGCTGTAGATCGAATCGAATATCCACAGCCAGCCAATGCTGCCGAGCGAGATCGGCGCCACCCAGGGCAGCAGGATCAGGAGGCGCACCAGCCACTTGCCGCGGAAATCGCCGATCAGCGCCGCCGCCAGGATGTTGGCGAACACGATGACGATGAACTGTGAGACGAGCGTGATGATGAGGGTGTTCTTGAGCGAGACCCAGAACGTGCCGCTCTCGACGATGCGGCGGAAGTTTTCCAGGCCGACGAAATGCATCTCGCGGCTCGCGACCGTCGCGTCCGAAAGACTGTAGAAGATCGACAGCGCGAACGGGATGCCGACCAGCAGCACGATGTAGAGAATGGCCGGCGCCAGCATCGCACGCCAGAGCCAGCGCTCGTTGTCGGCGAAGCGGGCGAGGGCGCCCGTTCCCCTGGCAGGCGACTTGTGATCGGGTGGGGCCCTCATCGGGCGCCTCCGTTCAGTCGCTGCCCGCTCTGGCGATCGAACCGCAGGATATCCTGCCGCCGGACGACGAAGTCGTGAAGCTGATCCGCCGCGAGCTCGGTGCGGATGTTGGTCGGAATTTTCGAGATGACGTGCGCCTCCGGGGAACGGCCCTCGATGACGCCGTACACGAACCGGTCGGCCCCGAGATACTCGATGCGCGTGATGCGGAACGGGAACACGACGTTGTCGCCTTCGGGCTCGACCTCGCGCGGCAGGAAACCCTCGGGCCGGAAACCCAGATACGTCGTGCCGTCCTCGATCAGGTTCATCGGAGGGGAGCCGATGAAGGTCGCCACGAACGTGTCCACCGGTTCGCCGTAGATTTCCTGCGGCGTGCCGATCTGGCACACGCGGCCGTGATTGAGCACGGCAATGCGGTCGCCGAGTCCCATCGCCTCGGCCTGGTCGTGGGTGACGTAGATCGTTGTGGTGCCGAGCTTGTGCTGGAACTGCTTGAGCTCGTCGCGCGCCGAATTGCGCAGCTTGGCGTCGAGATTGGACAGCGGCTCGTCGAGCAGGAACACGACCGGCTCGCGCACCACCGCGCGCGCAAGCGCCACGCGCTGGCGCTCGCCGCCCGAAAGCTGGCGCGGCTTGCGGTCGAGGAAGCGCTCGATCCCGAACATGCGCGCGGCCCAATCGACCTTCTTTCGGATCTCGGCCTTGGGCATGCCGGCGGCCCGCAGCGGGAAGGAGATGTTCTTCGCCACGGTGAGGTGAGGGTAGAGCGCGTAGCTCTGGAACACCATCGCGATGTTGCGCGCGCGCGGCGGCAGGTCGGTGACCACGTTGCCGTCGATCACGATGTCGCCGGAGGTCGGCCGTTCGAGGCCGGCGATCATCCGCATCAGCGTCGTCTTGCCACAGCCGGAGGGGCCGAGCAGGACCAGAAACTCACCTTCCTTGGCGGCGAGGTCGATGCCGTCGACCGCGCGTACTTCGTCGAAAATCTTCGTGACTCGCCGGGCTTCGACGCTGGCCATGACGGATTCCGTTGTTCGGGAGCTTGCCGGGCCGCAGCGGCGACGGCCGCGGCGGTCGGCCCGCCGCGACCGCACCGATCCTCAGATCATCTTGCGATCCTGCCACTTCTGCCAGATCGCCTTCATGGCGGCTTCGGCCTGCTTGAGGGCGTTTTCCGGCGTCTCAGCGCCGGTCGCCGCCTTGGCGAACATCGTATTGATGACCCAGGTGTTGAACGCTTCGTCGATCGCCGCGTTCGAATAGCCCGGATAGCCGACATTCGTCGCCCAATCGAGCACGTCGGACAGCACTGCGTATTTGTCGTGCGGCGATGCCTTCGGATCGTTGGAGATGATCTGCTTGATATCCGGAACTGTGCTGGCGAAGCAGGGGAAATTGTAGAACTCGCTCGCCAGGAAGCCCTGCTTGAAGTTGTCGATGTAATCGACGAGGAACTTCTTCGCGCCGTCGATGTTCTCCGAGAACTTCCAGATCACGTAGCAGTCCATCACGTGCTCGAGGCCGATGCGGCGCACCGGTCCCTTGGCGGCCTTCGCGAGCAGGATCTTCTCGTGGATCGGCATCTTGTCGTTCTCGCCCGTGCGCGTCACCGAGATGGCGTTGAGAACGAGCGAAGACCTCCCGGCGAGCATCTGCCGATTGTTCGACGAGGGGTCCCAGGAGAGAACCTCCGGCGTCTCCGTCTCCTTGTAGAGCGCGGTGACGAACTTGAGCGCCTCGAGCGTCTCCTTGGAGTTGATGGCGAGATTCCCCTCGGCGTCCTGCTCGCTCGCTCCGAACGAATACATGATGGCCCGCATCGCCATCGCGGTGTCGAGCTCGGCCGAGAGCCCGACGCCGACCGGAATCCCGGTCTTGTCCTTGATCTTCTTGCCGCCGATGCGGATGTCGTCCCAGGTATCCGGCTTCATGCCGACCTCGCCCCACAGGTCGGAGCGATAGTTGATCGGATCGGGCACGAAGCTGTCCGAGAAGGCGAAATACTTCTTGGTCTTCGGGTTGTAGGTGCTCTTGATCGCGAGATCGATCGGCTTGCTGTGCTTCTTCTCGCACTGGTCGTAGACGTCCTTCATGTCGACGACCTGCTCCTCGTAGACCGAGGGCGGCGAGAGAAACATCACCAGGTCATGGCCGCGCTGGGCCGACACTTCCGCCGCCGCGCGCGATGGGATCAGGCCGAGGTTGATGTTGTCGACGATCACCTCGGTGTCGTTCTTCTTTCCCCAGTCCTTCGTGTATTCGTTGTTGAACCACTTGTCGTAGGCCGGGACGAAGTGGCTCCACTGCAGGATCTTCAGCGTCTTGGCTGCGCGTGCAGGGGTGACGTGGAAGAAGGGGCCGACGGTCGCTGCCACGCCGGCGGCGGCCGCGGTGCCGATGACTTCGCGGCGCGAGGGACCGCGGCGACGGACTTTCCGGGTATCCATGGTGCCGATTCCTCCCTGATGCGGCGCCCGCGCGGGTTACGGTGCGCCGTTGAGAGTCAAATTGGCCCCAGCCCGGGAATTTGGTCCCGCACTGATTTTTGTTCATTATCGGCCCCTCGACCGTGGCTTGCAATGAAGCAAAATGGCGCGGAAACGGGCGCTTTCCCACTCCGGCCGGGTGAACGGAGGCGCGCTTGACCCGCCGGTACCGGCGCGTTAGGCGAACCTCGCGGCGGGCGCGGCCCGCAAAACGCGGAGCGAGCCATGTCACTGTCCGTCGCGGCCACCGTTTCCACTGCGGATTTCGAGATCGGTGCCGTGCGTCAGAACTGGACGCGGGCGCAGGTGCGGACGCTGTTCGACATGCCGTTTCCCGACCTGCTGTTCCATGCGCAGCGCATTCACCGGATGCACTTCGACCCGCACGAGGTCCAGATTTCGACGCTGCTCTCGATCAAGACCGGCGGCTGTCCGGAGGACTGCGCCTACTGCTCGCAGAGCGCCCGCTACGATACCGGGATCGATGCCGGGAAGCTCATGGGCCTCGATACGGTCCTCGCCGAGGCGCGCGCCGCCAAGGCCGCCGGCGCAAGCCGGTTCTGCATGGGCGCCGCCTGGCGCAATCCGAAGGACCGGGATCTCGACCGGGTCTGCGCCATGGTGGAAGGCGTGAAGGATCTCGGGCTCGAGACCTGCGTCACGCTCGGGATGCTGACCGACGTCCAGGCGCGACGCCTCAAGGCCGCCGGTCTCGACTATTACAACCACAACCTCGACACGTCGCCCGAGTATTACGAGCAGATCATCACGACGCGCACCTACCAGGATCGTCTCAACACGCTCGAGCACGTGCGCGCCGCCGGCATTCACGTCTGCTGCGGCGGCATCGTCGGCATGGGGGAGAGCCGCGAGGATCGCGTCGGCATGATCGCCGTGCTCGCGAGCCTGCCGGTGCATCCGGAATCGGTGCCGATCAACATGCTGATGCAGGTCGAAGGCACGCCGCTCGCCGGCGCTGCGGTGATCGAGCCGCTTGAGTTCGTGCGCACGGTGGCGGTGGCGCGCATCGCCATGCCGGCGTCGGTCGTGCGGCTCTCGGCCGGGCGCGAGCACATGAGCGAAGAGACGCAGGCCTTGTGCTTCCTCGCCGGCGCCAATTCGATCTTCTACGGGCCGAAGCTTCTCACGACGCCCAATCCGAACCGCGACCGCGACATGAACCTGCTCGACAAGCTCGGCCTTGTGCCGAGCGCCTGATCCCGAAAAGTGGGTACCGGTTTTCGGATGAGATCATGCGCGAGACCAAAGCGCATGATCCCGAAAAGTGGGTACCGGTTTTCGGATGAGATCATGCGCAAGATCAAAACACATGATCCCGAAAAGTGGGTACCGGTTTTCGGGCAAGATCATGCGCAAGCAAAGACTGACGCATGATCCCGGAAAGTGGGTGCCGGGTTTCGGGCAAGATCAGCCAGGCCCAAATCAGCCGTTCGCTTCCTCAATCCACGTCCTCAATCCATGATCAGGACGCAGACCCGTTCTGCTCACCGTAGCGCAGGACCTGCACCTTCTCGAGCGTCACGAGTCCGCTCGACATCATGGCGTCGAGCGCGGGAAGAAAGGCGTCGATCTTCTCCTGCGTGTCGACGATCTCGATGACGAGCGGGAGGTCCTGCGACAGCCGCAGGATCTTGGTCGTGTGCAAGTGGCTCGAATGGCCGAAGCCCATCGGGCCGCGCAGCACGGTTGCGCCGGCGAGTTGCATCTCGCGCGCCTTGAGGACGATCGCCTCGTAGAGCGGGCGGTGGCCCGACTTCTTGTCCTCGCCGACGAAGATACGGAGCAGGACGGCCTCGCGCGGAAGCTGCATGGCTCACACCCATTTCATCGTGTTGAGGCTGGCCGCCAATATATGGCCGGCCCACACCGCCACGAGACACAGGACGACCGAACCGACGATGTTGCTGCCGGCCAGCAGCCACTCGCCGTCGTTCATCAGATTGAGCGTCTGCAGGCTGATCGAGGAAAAGGTAGTGTAGCCGCCGCAGATGCCGACCATGACGAATTGGCGTCCGGTCGTCCCGACGAACACGCGCCCGTCGGGGCCCGTCAGGGTGGCGAAGAAGCCGATCACGAACGAGCCGACGATGTTGACCAGCAGCGTTCCCCAGGGAAACGTCTCGCCGATGAGCCGGGCGGTCACGCCCGAGCACCAGAAGCGCGCGACGCCTCCGAGCGCGCTGCCGATCGCGATCCAGATATAAAGCGCCATCCGCTCAGTCCCCGTCCAACGAAAAACCGCCCTGCGGCGGTTTACACGGAATCCTACCACTGCGCTGCGCGATAGGAGTCATCAGCCGTTGCGGGCGGTTCAAGGGGGACTCCATCCCCATCTGTTCGGAAACTAGCGACAACGCGAGAGTCGGTCAACGGCCCGGCCGGCCGTTACAGCATGCCCAGCACGCGCGGCAGCCAGAGCGAGATTTCCGGAATGTACGTCACGGCGGCAAGAAAGATCAGCATGGTGAGGAGCCACGGCCAGACCGCGACGGTGAGCTCGGTAATGCCCATCTTGGCGATGCCGGAGGCGACATAGAGGTTGAGGCCGACCGGCGGATGGCAAAGCCCCACCTCCATGTTCACCGTCATGAGGATTCCGAGGTGGACCGGGTGGATGCCGAGCCGGACGGCCACCGGAAACAGAATCGGCGCGGTGATCAGCACGATCGACGACGGCTCCATGACGTTGCCGGCGACAAGCAGAAGCAGGTTTACGAACAGCAGGAACTCGATCCAGGTCAGCCCGCTCGAGGTGATCCAGCTCGTCATCTGCTGCGGGATCTGCTGGTACGTCATCAGGAACGAGAACAGCACCGCATTGGTGATGATGTAGAGGATCATCGCGCTCATGTTGGCCGAGCCGAGCAGCACCTTCGGCACGTCGGAGAGGCGCATGTCCTTGTAGACGAAGACCGCGATCACGAAAGCGTAAACCGCGCTGATGGCGGCGGCCTCCGTCGGCGTGAACACGCCCGCATAGATGCCGCCGAGCACAATCACGATGAGCAGAAGGCCCCAGACCGATTCGCGGAAGGCGTGCCAGCGCTCGCTCCAGCTTGCCTTCGGCATGCGCGGATAGTCGTTCTTCCACGCGCGGTAGAACGTCGTCGTTCCGAGCATGGATGCCAAAATCATCCCCGGAATGACGCCGGCGATGAACAATTGCCCGACGGACGCGGAGGTCACGCGGTGCCCGGCCGGGTCGAGCGCAATGCTGCCGCCGGTCGCCACCGAATAGATCACCATCACGATCGAGGGCGGAATGAGGATGCCGAGCGCGCCGGAGGTCGCCACCACGCCGGCGCCGAACCGCTTGGGAAATCCCTGCCGCACCATCGCGGGCAGCACGATCGACCCGATGGCGACGACGGTTGCGGGCGAGGAGCCCGACACGGCGGCGAACAGCGCGCACGCCATGACTCCGGCGAGCCCGAGGCCGCCGTACCAGTGGCCGACCATCGAGGTGGCGAACTTGATCATGCGGCGCGCCACGCCGCCGTGGGTGAGGAAATTGCCCGCCAGGATGAAGAACGGGATCGCCATGATCTCGAAGTTCTCGATCCCGGTGAACAGCTTGAGCGCCACCGATTCGATCGGCACCTCGGTCATCGTGTAGAGGAAGGTCAGCACCGTCAGGCCGAGCGCGATCGAGATCGGCATGCCTGTCAGCATCAGGGCGATGAGCAGGCCGAAGATGAGGGCGGCGCTCATCGGGCCGCCTCCTCGACGGACGCGGTATCGATGCCCTCCACCTGGCCGGGGTCGTGATGCGGCAGTTCTCCGGTGCGCCAGAACGCCCAGGCGACCTGCAGGAACCGGAAGCACATGAGATAGGAGCCGAGCGGGATGCAGGCGTAGACGATCCAGCTCGGCAACTCGAGGTCGGGCGAGACCTGGTCGGTCTGCGACAGTGCGAGGACGAATTTCGCCCCCATCGTGCCGATCACGCCGGTGAACAGCGCGCCGCAGAACAGCCCGAACAGAATCACCTGCCGGCGGATCGTCTCGTTGAGCTGGTTGACGAGCACGTCGACGCCGACATGGATGCCGGTGCGCACCCCGTAGGCGGCGCCGAACTTCGCCATCCAGACGAACATGTAGATGCACAGTTCCTGGGCCCAGGAGAGACGGATCGGGTGCAGGTAGGGATAGAGGAGCGGGATGCCCGATCCGTAACGGTGCAGGACGGCGACGAAGATGAGGAGCGTCGCCGCGCCCATCAGGGTCGCGATGAGGATTTCCTCGAGCCGATCGAGGATCCGCAGCATGCGCTCCACCCGCCGTGGCGCGCCGTTCATGCGGCGCGTGCTGCGCCGGTCGTCGGGCGCCGGCCTGCCCGGTGGAACGGGTTTTCAGCAGGTTTTCCCTCGACGCCGCGGCGCTTGAGGCGCTCGTTCGGCCGCCGGGACTGCGGCGCTCGTGCCGCACAGCCCCATCCCCCCGGAGATCATCGTGGACCGGCGCCTTTCGGCGTGCAAGGGCGAGGGCGGCGTCATCCGGTGGCCATCCGCGCGAATAAACGCCGCGGGCCGGCGGCGCGCCTGCGCACGGATGCGGAGGTATTCCCAGCACGCAGGCCTCGCACTTGAACCCTCGGCGGACCGCTTACACTTCGCCGGATCATGCGCTAAGGAGAGCCCCGCCCAACGCAAAGCCACCCACCGAGACGCGATCCCGCCGCATTGACGACCGAACCGCCCATCAAGCGCCGCCGCAACCCGTTCGATTGGTCGACGATGGCGGTGGGCACCTTGGTGGCGGTGTGCGGCCTCACGGTCCTGCTGCGCGACGGGCGGGCGCATTTCTTCGAGGTGCTCGAAGGCGATCTCGGCCTGCTCACCGGCATGCTGTTCAAGGTCCTGGCGGGCTGTCTGATCGGCGCCTTCCTGACCTTGCTGCTGCCGCGCCAGCTCGTGGCGCGCTGGGTCGGGGCGGAGTCGGGCGCATTCGGGCTGGTGATCGGAACGATCGTCGGGTTCATCCTCCCGGGCGGTCCGATCACCATCTATCCGGTCGCGAGTGCATTCGTGGCGGTGGGCGCGGATCTCGGCGTCACCGTCGCCTTCATCACGAGCTGGACGCTGCTCGGCTATACCCGCGCCCTGGTCTGGGAGCTGCCGTTCTTCGGGCCGGATTTCGTCATCTGGCGCATCGTGGTGTCGCTGCCGCTGCCGTTCGTCGCGGGACTCCTCACCCGGCTGATCGTCGCCACCCTGGGTCCGCGCCTGGGCTTCAAGCAATGATCGTTCTGATCGACATCTTTCTGTGGGCGATCGTCGGCGCGCTGGCGCTCACCGCGGCCGTGCGCAGCCGCATGCTCCTGCGCGAGGGCGCGCGCGATGGCGTGATCGATTTCCTGCGTCTGCTGCCGCGCCTGGCGCTCGGCGTCGTCGGATCGGGCTTCATCGCCGAGGCGATGCCCAAGGATCTGATCGGTCATTGGCTCGGTCCCGGTTCCGGTATGCTCGGCGTGCTGATCGCGGTCATTGGCGGTGCGGTCACGCCGGGCGGCGCTGTCGTGGGGTTCTCGATCGGCGCCGCCGCGCTCAAGGGCGGAGCCGGCGCCCCGCAGGTGATCGCCTATTGCACCGCCTGGGCGCTCTATGCGCTGCAGCGGCTGGTGCTGTGGGAAATGCCCGTCATGCAGCCGCGGCTCGTGTGGCTGCGCGCGCTCGCCTCGCTGCCGCTGCCGTTCCTGGCGGCGATCAGCGCCATGCTGATCGGCAAGCCGTAACGGAAATCCGCTCAGTGCACGGCCGCACCGGTGCGCGGCATGATGGCGCCGCGATGCCGGATCACGTCGGCGGCGAGCTTGTGTCCGGCGACGACCGCGGCGGTCGGATTGTCGCCCGCCAGGCGAGCCGCCAGGTATCCGGCGTTGAAGGCGTCGCCCGCGGCGCTCATGTCGATCGGCACCACGACCTCTGGGACCGGAACGCGTTCGACCTGGCCGTCGGCCGCGACGAGCGCGTCGCTGGCGCCGTTCTTCACGGCGATTTCGGAGACGCCGAAGGCCTGAATGCGCTCGATCGTGGCCTCGGGACTGGGATCGCCCCAGAGGATCGCCTCGTCGTCGAAGGTCGGCAGGGCGATATCGGTGCGCTTGAGCGCTTCCATGAACACCGTGCGGGTGCGCGGCAGGTCGCCTTTCCAGCCGCGCGGCCGGGAATTGCCGTCGAAGGCGACCTTGGCGCCCTTCTGACGGGCCAGCTCGAGGACCGCGAGAAAGCGTCCGAGCCCCTGGTTGGAATAGAGCGAGAGCGTCACGCCGGAGAAGTAGATGAGCCGCGCGGCCACGACACCCTCGGCGACGAGGCCCCAGTCGGGCAGCTCGAACAGGTCGCGCGCCGGCGACGTCTCGCGCCAGTAATAATAGCGTCGCTCGCCGCCCGGATCGGTCTCGATGAGGTAGAGACCGGGCATTCGCCCCGGTGCCCGCAGGATGAGGCTGCGACCGATGCCCTCGGCGCTCGCCAGCGCGAGCACCCCTTCCGAATAGGGATCGTCGCCGAGCGCGCTCGCATAGGCGGTCGGGACGCCGGCGCGCGCGAGATAAACGGCGGTATTGAACGTGTCGCCGCTGCAGGCGATGCCGTAACGCCCGTCATTGCCGCGCGCGAGCTCGACCAGCACCTCGCCGACGCAGACGGCCTGTGATCTCTGATCGCTCATGTGACCTTTCGATCGCCTTCGTCATCGCATCGCGCGACGCGCCGCCGAAGCATAGCTTTACGCGGCCCCATGACAATCGCGGGCGCATCCTCCTTAGGCCAAGGCCTGTTAGCGGCGCCTTAATTCCCTATCCGGAAGGGTTTCGGGTGGGGTATCGGTCCGGGTCCCGTCCCACGCAGCCGTCCCATGCGACAGGCTCAATGGCGCGTCCGGCGGGGTCGTCGTATGTGGCCCCGCGACACCGGAGGACATCGATTGGCCGAGGAAGGGCGCGGTCTGGC
>CAYVBN010000317.1:0-3061 GCA_964449645.1 uncultured Hyphomicrobiales bacterium | reverse complement strand
ATGGTCCCGCCGCCCGCTTTCGATCCGCAGGCAAGCGGGGAGTGCCTGGAAACGGTCGTCCTTGCCGGCGGCTGCTTCTGGGGCGTGCAGGCCGTCTTCCAGCACGTGAACGGGGTCGAGCAGGCGCTGTCAGGGTATGCGGGCGGCTCGAAGGAAACGGCTGAATACGAGATCGTCGGCACCGGCCGCACCGGTCATGCCGAATCCGTGCAGGTCAAATTCGATCCGCGCCAGATCTCCTACGGCAAGATCCTGCAGATCTATTTCTCGGTGGCGCACGATCCGACCCAGCTCAACCGGCAGGGGCCCGACGTCGGCACGCAATATCGCTCGGAAATCTTTTTCACCGATGCGGCGCAGCAGAAGGTGGCCGAGGCTTACATCGCGCAGCTTGAGAAGGCTGGCATCTTCAAACGTCCGATCGTCACACGCCTGGAGCAGCTTCAGGGATTCTATCCGGCCGAGGCGTATCACCAGGATTACGCATCGCTGCACCCGTTCAATCCCTATATCGTGTTCAACGACCGTCCCAAGGTGGACAATCTGAAGCGGCTGTTTCCCGACCTCTATCGGGAGAACCCCGTCCTGGTGACGGCCGCGAAGACAAACTGACCCGCACGCGGGAGATTCGAGATGGACGACAAGACCGCTACCGACAAGGTCATCAAGGACGACGCGACCTGGCGCGCGGAGCTCACCCCGATGCAGTACGCCGTGCTGCGCCAGAAGGCGACCGAGCGGCCGTTCTCTGGAGAATACGAGCACACGACCACGCCCGGGGTTTATCGTTGCGCCGGTTGCGGCCAGCCATTGTTCGAGTCCGACACCAAGTTCGACGCCGGCTGCGGCTGGCCGAGCTTCACCCAGCCGGTGAAAGAAGAGAGCATCGCCGAGGAGATGGACACCAGTCACGGCATGGTGCGCACCGAAGTGCTGTGCGCCCGCTGTCACGGCCATCTCGGGCACGTATTTCCGGACGGCCCCGGGCCGACCGGCCTGCGCTACTGCATCAACTCGGCGGCGTTGAAACTCGAACCAAAGAAGTGAAGGTGGGGTGCGCACGCCGTCGACCTGGCATCGGCGAACGGGCTTGTGCTTGGACAGGTAGGTCCCGGATCGGCAGCGCAGTCCTTCGCGCCACGCTGCGTCCGGAACACGAGTCTCCGTTCGGGGCACTGCTTCGTTCCCCGGCCGCACCGCAGTCCGAAGCGGTGCGGTGCTGATCCGGGGGGCACACGCTACGACCAGGCACGAGACCCGAACTTCATCTTGCGCGTCACGTCCCCGACACATTGCGGGTAGAAACACCGAACGCTCTCGACGTCCGAGAGAGACGCCCGAAAGAGACGCACACGAGAATTGACCCATGGCCAATCTGACGCTCTACCACGCTTCGCCGTCGCGCTCCTCCGTCACGCTGTGGATGCTGGAGGAGATCGGCGAGCCGTACGACATTCATCTGCTCAATCTGAAGAACGGCGACAGCCGCAAGCCGGACTATCTGGCGATCAACCCGATGGGCAAGGTGCCGGCGCTCAAGCACGGCGATGTCGTAATCACCGAGGCGGCCGCCATCTGCTGCTATCTGGCCGATACGTTTCCGAAGGCCGGCTTGAACGTTCCGATCGGCGATCCGCGGCGCGGGCCCTATCTCAAGTGGATGTTCTTTCCGCCGAGCTGCATCGAGCCGGCGATGATCGACCGGGCGCTCAACCGGGAAGGGGGCTCGCCCACGATGCTCGGCTGGGGCGACTATAACACCGTCATCAACGTCGTCGCCCAAGCGGTCGCCAAGGGACCGTTCGTGGTGGGTGAGCAGTTCACCGCCGCCGACGTCGTGCTCGGCTCGACCCTGCGGTGGGGCATGATGTTCAAGCTCATTCCCGATCGGCCGGAATTCGTCTCCTACGTGTCACGGCTCGAGCAGCGGCCAGCCCTGAAGCGTGCAACGGAGAAAGACACGCAGCTCGCGGCGGCATGAGTGTATGGGACGATGCTCGTTTGGGCCGCGCCCCTGCTCCGATTTTTCCGGCGGTATTTTGATCAGCGCGTTCGACCCGCGTGCGCACGTGCAATGCGCGATTGCAGCAGATCGCGTTGACAGCTTATTGGAGCGATTTTAATCTTTTTGTTGGCCCGAGCTAGGCACAAGGAGGTCATGCATCATGATGACCTGCGCTTGATGATGACCTGCGCTTGCGGCAATTGCCAATTCTTCGACACGCGGAGCAAAGCAGCGGCGAACCTGAAGGATGATTCGGGTCTCTGCCGCTACAATCCGCCCATGCCACAATCGGTATCGCCAGCGCGCGGTGCGTGGCCGGTCGTCGGTGCGGAAGACTGGTGCGGCCATTTCGCTGCGACGGTCGAACGCTTCATGACGGCGGCCGAATAAGCACGCCGGACATCGTCAATCATTTTGCACCTGCGGGCGAGCGCAAGGCGAAGGGACTGTTCCCTTCCGGGAAGAGTTCGCCGCGCTCAAGCGATGCGGCTGCATCAACCGAAGCGTCTGTATTGTCTGTCGCGTTCGCGGTGGGTGGGAAAAAGGCGTAGCCTTTATTACCATCCTGTCGGCATCGACGCCGCGGGCAGCTACTCCGCCGCCACCGTCCGGGCCTTGCGCTTCGGCGGCTCGCGGCGTTCCAGCACCGGCTTGAGGAATTGTCCGGTGTAGCTGCGCTTCTCTTTCACGATATCCTCGGGCGGACCCGAGGCGACGATCTCGCCCCCGCCATCGCCGCCTTCAGGACCAAGATCGATGATCCAGTCGGCCGTCTTGATGACCTCGAGATTATGCTCGATCACCACGACCGTGTTGCCCTGCTCGACCAGTTCATGCAGCACGTCGAGCAGCTTGGCCACGTCGTGGAAGTGCAGCCCCGTCGTCGGCTCGTCGAGAATGTAGAGCGTGCGGCCGGTCGCCCGCTTCGACAGTTCCTTGGCAAGCTTCACGCGCTGCGCTTCGCCGCCCGAGAGCGTCGTCGCCTGCTGGCCGACATGGATGTAGTCGAGGCCGACGCGATGCAGGGTCTTCAGCGTGTCGCGCACGCGCGGCACC
>CAYVBN010000316.1:0-2162 GCA_964449645.1 uncultured Hyphomicrobiales bacterium | reverse complement strand
GACGGCCGATTGCGTCCCGGGGGGACGATCATCGAGGCGACCGCCGGCAATACCGGCCTCGGGCTCGCACTCGTCGGCGCCCGCAAGGGCTATCGCACGGTTCTGGTGGTGCCCGACAAGATGGCGCGTGAGAAAGTTCTGCACGCGCGCGCCATGGGCGCCGAGGTGATCATAACCCGTTCCGACGTCGGCAAGGGGCATCCGGATTATTATCACGATCTTGCACAGTCGATCGCCGCGCACACGCCGGGCGCGTTCTACGTCAATCAGTTCGAGAATCCCACGAACCCGCGCGCGCACGAGACGACGACGGGCCCAGAAATCCTCCAGCAGATGGGGAACGACGTCGATGCGGTCGTCGTCGGAGTCGGTTCCGGCGGAACGCTCACCGGCGTGGGCCGCTTCATGCGGCGCTCGTCGCCCAAGACACAGATGATCCTCGCCGATCCGGAAGGCTCCGTGCTCGCGCCTTATGTGGAGACCGGAAAGATGGTCGAAGCGGGAAGCTGGGCGGTCGAGGGAATCGGTGAGGACTTCATCCCGTCCAACGCGGACCTCTCGCTTGTGAGTGAGGCTTTTGTCGTTCCCGATCGCGACAGCTTCGCCGCCTGCCGCGACCTCCTGCGCCGTGAAGGCGTGCTCGCCGGTTCGTCCTCGGGCACCTTGCTCGCCGCCGCGCTGCGTTATTGCCGCGCGCAGGAGGAGCCGAAGCGGGTGGTCAGCCTCGTGTGCGATTCCGGCGCCAAATATCTCTCCAAGGTGTTCAGCGACGCGTTCATGGCACAAGAGGGCTGGCTCGGGCCCGAGCGCCACGGCACCGTGCGCGACGTCGTCATCAACCGTTTCGGCGAGGGTTCGGCGGTGACGGTGCAGCCCGACGACACGCTGCGCACGGTGTTCGCCCGCATGCGCTCGGCCGACGTCTCGCAGCTTCCGGTCGTCGAGGGCGAGCATATCGTCGGGCTCATCGACGAGAGCGACGTGCTCGCGGCCTTGTTGACCGGCGACGGAGATGCGGCGAAGACGTTCGCCCGGCCGGTCAGGGACGTCATGACGACGCGGCTCGAAACCATCGCGGCGGATGCGCCGATCGCTGATCTCGTGCCGCTGTTCCGCAAGGATTACGTCGCCATCGTGATGGACGGACAGCGCTTCCTCGGCCTCGCCACCCGCCTCGACCTCATCAACTATTTCCGGATCACCTACCGATGACTTCGAAGAACCTCGACTTCGCCACGCGCTGCGTCCATGCGGGCCAGTCGCCCGATCCGGCGACCGGCGCGGTGATGATGCCGATCTACACCACGTCGACATTCGTCCAGCAGAGCCCCGGGGTGCACAAGGGCTTCGACTATGCACGCACCCGCAATCCGACCCGCATGGCGTTCGAGCGCTGCATCTGCGACCTCGAAGGCGGGACAGGGGCATTCGCCTTCGCCTCGGGCCTCGCGGCGATCTCGACCTCGCTCGAATGCCTGGGGCAGGGCGCGCATGTCATCGCGGTCGACGATCTCTATGGTGGAACGCGCCGCCTGTTCGAGCGCGTGCGCAAGGAGTCCATGGGTCTCGAGGTGACCTATGTGGACCTCACCGACGCGAGCCGGCTGGAAGCTGCGATCCGGCCCAACACGCGCCTCGTCTGGATCGAGACCCCGACCAATCCGCTCCTGAAGATCATCGATCTCGAACGGATCGCCGCGATCGCGAAGAAGCACGGGCTCTGGTCGGCGGTCGACAACACGTTCGCCACGCCCTACCTGCAACGGCCGATCGAGTTCGGGTTCGACCTCGTCGTGCATTCGACCACCAAGTATCTCAACGGTCATTCCGACATGGTGGGCGGCGTCGCGGTGGCCGGGCACAACGCGGAGCTGCGCGACAGGCTGGCGTTCCGGCAGAACGCGGTCGGCGCCATCCAGGGGCCGTTCGATTCCTTCCTGGCGCTGCGCGGCCTGAAGACGCTGGCGCTGCGCATGGAGCGGCATACGACATCGGCGCTCCGGATCGCCGAATGGCTGGAGGCGCACCCGAAGGTGAAGCGCGTCATCTATCCGGGGCTCCCGAGCCATCCGCAGCACGCCGTCGCACGCCGGCAGATGCGCGCCTTCGGCGGCATGATCTCGGCGGAGCTCGTCGGCGGGGTCGAAGAGTCCAAGCGCTTC
>CAYVBN010000315.1:0-5326 GCA_964449645.1 uncultured Hyphomicrobiales bacterium | reverse complement strand
GAGTCGACGACGATCTGATATTTCGACTGCCCCGGATAGGTGGTGATCTTGCCGGTCACCACCACTTCGAGGCCGGCTTCGAGCTTGACCTTGATGCGCGCGGCCGTCGTCCGCCAGATGACCCCGGCGAGGCAGGCGCGCTCGTCCTTGAGGTCCAGATAGACGTGGCCGCTCGAGTGATACTTGACGTTGCCGAGCTCGCCGCGCACGCGCACGTAGCCGTAATTGTCCTCGACGGTGCGTTTGAGCGCCGCCGAGATTTCGGAAACCGTCCATTCCTGGACGTTGATGCGTGCAGATTCGCTCATGTCTCAGGGTACAGGTGCGGGCCCGGCTTGTCTGCCGGACCAAGCCAGTGTCTCGATTCCGACGTTCGCAAAGGCCCGCGGGATGTGCTCATGCGAACTTCGCAATCAAAGGGACCCTGGCAACGTGATGATCCGAGCGCCCTTTTTGAACCCGGCGTCCGCAATCCGGCTTGCCGCGCAGGTACGCGAACTTCGGGTTCGGGGCACGGGCCGTCCTACGACGGCAAGGGCGCGCCCGCAACCGGGCTTCCCCGGGGTCAGGAGGGCTTTTCTCCGAATCGTCCTCCCCCTCTATCTCTTTGATCGTGCGTGATCTTGTCCGAAACCGGCATCCACTTGTCCGCAATCCTGCTCCAGGAGGCCCGGCCACGCCCCGTGCTTGCCGGGCGGGTGCGAAAGGCGCAGTCTTACCGCGCCGAGAATTCAGCGGACCGACACGAGCGAAGGCGCGTCATTCCGACAGGAGGCGGTCATGGCCGACGTGAAGTGGGAGATCAGAGGTCGGGAATTCGTCAACTGCAACTGCGCCTACGGCTGTCCGTGCCAGTTCAACGCCCTGCCGACCTACGGGAACTGCCAGGCGGTGGCCGGCATGGAGATCGAGGAAGGATTCCACGGCGACACGCGGCTCGACGGCTTGCGTTTCGTCGGCATCTTCCGCTGGCCCGGCCCGATCCACCAGGGCAAGGGCGAAGCCGCCGTGGTGATCGATGAGCGCGCCACGCCGGCCCAGCGCGCGGCACTGCTGCGCATTCTCTCCGGACAGGACACCGTTCCGGGCGCGACGGTGTTCCAGGTATTCTCGACCACGCTCGAGACGCTGCACGATCCGATCTTCGCGCCCATCGATTTCGCCTCCGACGTCGACGCCCGCAGGGGCCATCTCGTCGTACCGGGCGTCACCGAGGGCCGCGGCGAGCCGATCGTCAATCCGGTGACCGGCGCCGAGCATCGCGCGCGCATCGATCTTCCGAACGGGTTCGAATATTCGCTCGCCGAAGTCGGCCGCGGATGGACCAAGACGAGCGGACCGATCCAGTTCGAGCTCGCCGACAGCTACGCCCAATTCGCCCGCATCCATCTCTGCGAAACCGGCGTCGTCCGCTGAAACCCGAATGAACACGGCGCTCGAATCCGTGCTGCGGCGCGAGGGCGCGGTCATCGCGACCGCGCTCGTGCTGGTCACCGCGCTGGCGTGGGGTTACGTGCTCTGGCTCGCCGCCGACGTGGACATGGGCGGCATGGACATGAGCGACTACCGCATGATCCCGGCCGGGCTCGGCTGGATGATGCCGCGGACCGCGCCATGGAGCGCGCTGGAGTTCGCGCTCGTCTTCGTCATGTGGGCCGTGATGATGGTCGGCATGATGCTGCCCTCGGCAGCGCCGATGATCCTGCTCTATGCCCGGGTGGGACGGCACGCCTCCGAACGCGGCACCATCTTCGCCGCCACCACCTGGTTCGCCGGCGGCTATCTGCTCGCCTGGACGCTGTTCGCGCTCTTGGCGACGACCGCGCAATGGCTGCTCGACCGCGCCTTGCTGCTCGACGCCGGCATGGCGGGCGTGACCGACACCTTCGGCGGCCTGGTGCTGATCGCCGCCGGCCTCTACCAGTGGACGCCGCTCAAGGACACCTGCCTTGCACGCTGCCGAGCACCCATCGCCTTCATCCTGCAGCACGGCGGCTTCCGCGCCGATGCGGCGGGCGCGCTGCAGATCGGCCTGCGCCACGGGGCCTATTGCGTCGGCTGCTGCTGGGCGCTGATGGCGCTTCTGTTCGTCGGCGGGGTGATGAACATCCTGTGGATCGCCGGGCTGGCGATCCTCGTCCTGCTCGAAAAGGTCCTCCCGGGCGGCCGGCTCCTGTCCCGCCTCGCCGGCGCGGGCTTCGTCGCGGCGGGGATCTGGCTGCTCGCAGCCGGATCGGCGTGAGAGGCGCGCCGGCGATCCGGCGCGCCGCACGGCGCGTGACCCGCGTTCGTCAGTTCGTCGCGAAGCAGTAGAACAGCCCGGCCCCGCCCGTCGCCTTCAAGCCGTCCTGGCTGCAGTTGCGCGACGGATGCGCGGAGTTCCACGACCGCGAGGCCTCGTCGTCGCGCAGGCCCTGCCGGTCGATGTGGCCGAGCATGGCGCTGCCTTCGGTGGCGCTGCTGCTCGTCCAGTTGTGGCAGGTCGTGTCCTTGTCGCCCGCGAAGGCGCGACCGTCCGGCTGCGAACCGGTGAGCGCGTCGTGCATGTTGGGCGTGTCGCCGCGGCCGTTGACCACCTGCCCCTTCTCGGTCAGCGCCGTCTGCTTGGTGAGATGATTGCTCCCGTGCAACTCGTCGAGGTCGCGAGCGATGAGGACGCCCTTGGCGTTGTACCAGGGCCCGCGCCCGATGCGGTCGCGGGCGTTCACCACCGTGCCGCCGCCGAAAGCGCTGGTGCTCAGGTAGGCGCGCCAGGTCTTGTTGGTGATGCCGGCGGCGCTCGCGAGCGACTGGCAATGCTGGTCGGCCCCCGCGAGGCCGCCCAGGTCGGCGCCTTTGCCGGAGCCGACGCTGGTGACGAAGAAGCTCATCTGGTTGCCGGTGCCGGCCTGTTGTGCGCGAACCTCGCCAGCCGCGAGACACATGAGCGCGGCGGACGCGACAATCGAAACGGAAACGTGGGTCGCCCTGGTCATCGAAGTCCTCCCTCGTGCGCCCGCGCCGGCCGGAAAGTGCCGGTCCCGCACGGACGCTTCGAAGGAGAACACGCAAGCACGAGGTTTAGTCCCGGCGGACCGGCCCGACGCCTCAGCGGCTGGCAAGAGACGACGGCGCTTCCGGCAGGCCGAGCGTGCGGCCCGGATAGCCGGCGGCATCGAAATACCGGATCGGGCCGACCATCTGCGCTGCCACCATGGTGACACGGCCGTTTGCATCCGGATCGGACACCTGCACGGACGAAGTCCATTCGGGCATCGCGCCGTTCGGCATCGCCTCGGTCAGGACGCGGCCGACGAGCTTGCCGACATCCGGGATGTCGAGATCGAGAATCCGCGCGATGGTCTTGCCGATGTCGGCATTGCTCGTCGGCGCGGGATCGACGAAGGCCGCGCGGAAGTCGGGACCGAGCGCGCCGCCGATGATCACCGTGTCGGCGCGGCTGAAGCTGCCATGCATGCCTTGGCCCTGCTGCAGGCCGGTGTCGGCCACCTCGACCGCGCACGTCAGCGGATCGGCGCAGCCCGTCGAGAAAGTGCGGAAGTTCACCACGATCGCGGGGATCGGCGTGACGGCTGAGCCCTTGAGGTCGATCGCGGAGATCGGGAGGGTGCCGGGGATCGGCCCGAGATCGTCCGAGACGAAGAGGCCGCTGACGTAATCCTCATCCGACAGAACCTCGACGATCTTGCGGGCGGTGTCCCGGTCGCCGTCCGGAATGTAGATGAGATCGGAGCCGCCATTGGCCGCCACCACAACCTTGGGGTGCTCCTTGTCGCCGCCGATCAGCGCGTTGCCGCGGGACGGATAGGCGCCCGGGCCGACGGGCGCGTATTTGGCGTCGGGATCGAGCAGCGGCATGTCCAAGCCGTGCGCGAGATCGATCGCGACGAATCCGAGCGGCAGGAAATTGGGCAGCACGTTCTTGTAGGTCTGCGTGGCGGCGAAGCTCGTGCCGCTTTCCTTCGAAATGGTCGAGAAGCCGTGGTCGGCGGTGATGATGACGTCCGTCGTCTGATCGAGGCCGAGCTGCTTCAGCGCGGCCAGCAATTCGGCGAGGTCGTGATCCGCATTGCGTATGGCGGCGAGCGAGGTCGGCCCGTTGATGCCGGGCACGAGGCGATTGAGGCTGTCGCCCTGGTTGTGCTGCGTGCCGTCCGGATCGCGCGACCAGAACACCATCATGAACGGCTTTGCCCGCTCCTTGAACAGAGGCAGGACGACCTTGGTGGCGGCGTTCAGAAAATAGTCCTGCTGCGCGACGTTGGCTTGCAGCGTGCCGGGCGTGCGAAAATCACCGGCGCGGCCGTTCTCGCCGCGCTTCGGCGCTTCTATTCCGAGGCCCGCGGCCATGAGCCGCTTCTGAATATCCGGATTGAGCGGAACGCCGCCCGGGCGACCGGTCATGTCGTCGATCGTGATCGTCTGCTGTCCCGAGCGCTCCGTGTGATCGAAGATGAGCGCCGGCCCCAGCTTGCCGATGCTCGCCGTACTGAGGCCGGCGCGGCGCGCCGCTTTCATGACGGTCTCTTGATTGAGGTAGTCGCCGGCGAAATGCTCGTCGACGTCGCCGAGCACCGGGTCGCTTTCCAGAAAGGGCGTGAGGCTGCCGCCTCCGCCGGGCACCTGGAATCCGGCATTGATCGTGTTGCTGAAATCGCCGGTGTCCCCGAGCTTGTGGCCGGTCGCCATGGCGGAAGCGTTGGCGGTGGTGAATGTCGGGAACATCGAATGCGTGTTGGTGAAGCGCACTCCTTGCTTCCACAGCGACATGATGGTCGGAGCTGTTTGCTCGTTCACCACGCCGGGGCGCAATCCGTCGGCAACGAACAGCAGGACGTTATGTGGATTGTCTGCAGCGACCGCGGGTCCTGCGAGAACGCAGAGCAGTCCCAGGGCGAAAAACGAGCGGTTCATGTCGCACAACTCCGAGGGAGGCGAAGCTCCGCACGGATATCGGCCGTATGTAACAGGTTTATTGCACGCGGAGAGAAGGAGCGGGGCGCGCCCGGGCCGCGTCGCCGTCGCGGTTGTGCGGCGCTTCGTCCGGACGTGAATTCCGGGGACGGCTCGACGCCGCACAGGGCCCTGTTCAGTCCGCCGGCGATCGTCCCACCCGGCTCCAGTGCACCGCCGCGCTCGAGGCCGCGAGACCGATGGCGATCATCGCCAGGATGCCGGCCGCACCGGTCGCGGCGGCGATCAGGCTGGCTCCGAAGGGAAACGCCGCCTGGCCGATGCGATTGCCCATGATGCGCAGCGAATTCACGGTGCCGCGCGCCCCGGCGGCGGCGAGATCGACGACGGTCGAGATGCCGAGCGTGGTCGA
>CAYVBN010000314.1:0-1893 GCA_964449645.1 uncultured Hyphomicrobiales bacterium | reverse complement strand
ATCAGAAAGTCCTCGTTCCCTGGCGGCTGATCGACGGGCCGCAAACGGCGGCAGCGGTCGCCGACGAGATCAAGCGCGCGCCTTATCGGCGCGCCTACCGGACCTCGATCTCCGGTGCGCTGAGCTTTTCGGCGCCGCTGTTCGAGGGCAGCCCCTACCGCGGAATCCGACGGGTGATCGATGTCTCGGGTGACGGTGCCAACAACCAGGGCGCCCCGGTGACGGTCGTGCGCGACGAGGTGCTCGCGAAGGGGATCACCATCAACGGCCTGCCGATCCTGCTCAAGCGGGCGCTTCCCGGCACGATGGATATGGACAATCTCGGCGTCTATTACGAGGACTGCGTCACCGGCGGCGCTGGTTCCTTCGTCGTGCCGATCCACGAGCGCAACCAATTCAAGGACGCGACGCGCACCAAGCTGGTGCTCGAAGTCGCCGGCCGCCAGCCGGAACCGCGCGTCGTTCCCGCCTCGGCCGACGCACCGCGGGTGTCCTGCACCATCGGCGAGCGCATGTGGCAACAGCGCTGGGGCCGCGACCTGGATTTCAATTGACCGGGATGGAAGCCGCTGCCCGCGGTGCGCGTCAGCGCACGAAACGGGCCACGATCTCGACGTGGGCCGAGTAGCGGAACTGGTCGACCGGCGTCACGCGCGTGAGCCGATAGCCGCCGTCGACGAGGAGACTGGCGTCGCGCGCGAAGGTCGCCGGATTGCACGATACCGCAACCACGACCGGCACGGCGCTCGCCGCAAGAGCGCGCGCCTGCGCTTCCGCGCCCTGGCGCGGCGGGTCGAACACGACGGCCTCGAGGCCCTTCAATTCCTGCGCCAGGAAAGGTCGGCGAAAGAGGTCGCGCCGCTGCGTCTCGATCGGCTTCAGGCCCTGGGTGGCTGCTGCTGCTTCGCGCAGCGCCGAGATTGCGCGCTCATCGCCGTCGGCGGCGATCACCCGTGCGCGCTCGGCAAGGCGCAAGGCGAACGGGCCGACGCCCGCGAACAGATCGGCCACGGTCCTGGCATCGCCCACATGCTGCGACACGAGCCGGGCGAGCGCCGCTTCACCCTCAGTGGTCGCCTGCAGGAAGGCGCCGGGCGGCAGCGGGACGAGCGCGCGGCCCATCCGCACGGTCGGCTTCGCACGCTGGGCGATCAGTTCGCCGTGACGGGTGATGCGGGCGAGACGGTGCGCGTCTGCCATGCGCGCGAGCTGGGCCGCGTGCCCGGAGGGCAGGGCGCCGGAGCCGCGGACGTCGACGTCCATCCCGGCCTCCGTCGCGGTGAACTGGATGTCGAGCGGCTTGCCGGACGGGCGCAGCACCTCGGCAATCGCCCAGGCGGCATCGATGGCGCCCGCAAGGCCGGGCGCCAGAATAGGGCAGTGATCGATCGGTACGATGCGGTGCGCGCGCGGTGCGGCATAGCCGACCTGCAGCACGTCGTGCGTGCCACGCCGGGCGTGAAGCACGGTGCGCCGCCGGCCTTCGCCGTGCGCGTCAATCAGATCGTCGACAGCGACCGCGAGGCCTGCATGCTCCAGCGCCGTCACGACGAGATCGCGCTTCCAGGCCTGATAGCGCGCGAAATCCCAGTGCTGCACGGCACAGCCGCCGCAGACCCCGAAGTGCGGACAGATCGGCGCGATGCGCTCGGCGCTCGCGGTCTCGACGCGAAGCAGGAGGCGGCGGTCGGGATGACCGGACCACGGTTGCACCTCCACGGTCTCTCCGGGCAGCGCGTAAGAGACATAGACCGGACCTTCCGGCCCTTCGGCGACGCCGTCGCCGCGGCGGCCGATATACGCGATGGTGAGGTGCTCGGTCATGCTCCGAGTTAGCCGACAAGCATCGACCCGGCAACGCCCGGCGCACGATCCGGCGAAGTGTAAGCGGTT
>CAYVBN010000313.1:0-2530 GCA_964449645.1 uncultured Hyphomicrobiales bacterium | reverse complement strand
AGTTGAGCGCCGCGAGATCACCGCGCGCGATCGCCTGGCTTACCATCTCAGTCGCCTTGGCCTCGGCCTGCGCGAGGCGCTCGCGCGCCTCGGCATCGCGGAACGCCGCCTCGCGCCGTCCCTCGGCCTCGAGGATCTGCGCCTGCTTGGCGCCCTCGGCGCGCAGGATCTCCGATTGCCGCTGGCCTTCGGCCTGCAGGATGTCGGCACGCTTCTCGCGCTCCGCCTTCATCTGCCGGCCCATGGCTTCGACGAGATCGGCCGGCGGCACGATGTCCTTGATCTCGATGCGGTTCACCTTCACGCCCCAGGGCGACACCGCGGCATCGACGACGCGCAGCAGACGCTCGTTGATCTCGTCGCGATGCGAGAGCACCTGATCGAGATCCATCGCGCCCATGACGGAGCGGATGTTGGTCATCGTGAGCCGCACGATCGCCTGGTCGAGGTTGGTGATCTCGTAGCTCGCCTTGGCGGCGTCGAACACCTGGAAGAACGTCACGCCGTCGACCGTCACGGTGGCGTTGTCCTTGGTGATCACGTCTTGCTGCGGGATGTCGATCACTTGCTCCATGATGTTCATCTTGCGCCCGACCCGATCGAAGAAAGGAACGATCAGGTTGAGGCCCGGACGCAGCGAGCGGGTGTAGCGGCCGAAGCGCTCCACGGTCCAACTGTAGCCCTGCGGCACCGTCTTCACGCCGGCGACCAGCGTGAGGATCGCCAGCAGGACGACGATGATGATAAAAATATCCAATCCGCCGAATGACATGGCACTCCCCCGCTCCGCCCGATGAGGGCGGCATCTTGAAGGGCGCGCCGGGCGGCGGCAAGCAGCCACGGCCGCAAACGCCGTTGGATCGCCGGGCGCGCGCGTGGGCTGTGGACATGTCCAAATTGCGGAACAGGCCGGCGTCAGATCCAGCCCTGCAGCTCGCGCGCCACGACGCTGCGGATCACCCGCATGCCGCCCTCGCTGTCGTTGAGGCAGGGGATGGCGGCGAAATGCTCTCCGCCGGCGTGCCGGAAGATTTCCGCGTTCTCGCCGGCGATCTCCTCCAGCGTCTCCAGGCAGTCGGCCGCGAATCCGGGCGTGACCACCGCGAGATTCTTCACGCCGCGCTCGGCGAGCGAGCGGACGGTCGCATCGGTGTAGGGCTTGAGCCACTCGGCGCGCCCGAAGCGTGACTGGAACGTCATCATGAATTGGCTGTCGTCGAGACCGAGGCGTTCGCGCAGCAGACGCGCGGTCTCCACGCAGTGGTCATAATAAGGATCGCCCTTCTCGACATACTCCTGCGGAACGCCGTGGAAGGAGGCGAGAATGACCTCGGGCCGGAACGGCAGCTTCGCGAGCGCCGCCTGCACCGAATCCGCCAGCGCCTCGATGTAGACCGGGTCGTCGTAATAGGGCGGCACGACGCGGAGCGTCGGCTGGCGGCGCATGCGCATGAGCGCGCGGAACGCCTCGTCGCACACCGTCGCGGTCGTCGCCGCGGCGTATTGCGGATAGAGCGGAAACAGGAGAATGCGATCGCAGCCGTCCTTCACCAGGGCGTCGAGCCGTCCGGCGATCGAGGGATCGCCGTAGCGCATCGCCCAATCGACCACGACCGATGACGTGTCGAGCGCGGAGCGGAGCTTCTCGGCCTGCGAGCGGGTGATCGTCAGCAGAGGCGATTCGTCGCGCTCGCGGTTCCAGATCTTCTCGTAGTCGCGCCCTTTGCGGCCAGGCCGGACGGTCAGGATGATGAGATTGAGAACCAGCCACCAGACGACGCGATTGACCTCGATGACCCGGCGGTCGGAGAGGAACTCCTTGAGGTAGCGCCGCATCGCCCGGTAGTCGGTCGCCGCCGGCGTCCCGAGATTGACCAGCAGCACGCCGACGCGCCTGCCGGCGGCCGGCGAACGATCGGCGGGAAGCGGGCTCGGCACAGCGGCGGGTTTGGACTCGTTCATGGCTCGGAACGTGCGGCTCTCGAAGCTTCCGCACAATACGCGATGCCGCGCGGCGAACAAACCGGAACGCCTTTCGGCCCATCCCGGTTGTAGCTTCAGGATGCAACGTCGTTCCGACCTCGATCGAAAGGAGCACCACGGGAGCGCGCAGGGCGAGTCCGCGCCCACCATCGGTGTCGAAGACCCATGCTGACGGCGACGCGCAACGGCAGCCGGACAGCCATCGAGTCGGTCCGGGCGCGCGCCTACACGATCCCCACCGACAAGCCGGAGGCCGACGGAACCTTCGCCTGGACCGCCACCACGCTCGTCACCGTGCAGGTGCACGCGGGCGGAAAGACCGGGCTCGGCTACACCTACAGCCATGGTTCGATCGTCCCGTTGATCAACGACACGCTCGCCGACGCCGTGAAGCAAGCGGACGCGCGCGATGCGCCGGCCGCGTGGCGGGCCATGCAGCGAGCGGTGCGCAACATGGGCCGCGACGGGCTCGCCGCGACGGCGATCTCGGCCGTCGACACCGCCCTGTGGGACCTCAAGGGCAAGCTCCTCGACCTGCCGCTCTGCC
>CAYVBN010000312.1:0-5115 GCA_964449645.1 uncultured Hyphomicrobiales bacterium | reverse complement strand
GTACAACGGCAAGATCATCGTCCCGGGCGGCGAATTCCAGGATCGGCGCGAGCTCGCAGCGTTCCGCGCGGTGGAGATCTACGATCCGGCGGTCAATCGCTGGCAGGTCCTGCCGTCGATGCCGCATCCGCGGCACGGCCTCGCCATCGGGGTGATCGGCGACCGCCTCTACGCAGTGAGCGGCGACGGCCAGTCGGCCGGCAACGGCATCCAGCATTCCGCCGTCAATTTCAACGAGGCGCTTCAGCTCGATCTCGTGGCGAAATGAGATCACCGACGGCGGGCGCGGGGGTCGCGCCCGCCGGATCGCCGTCCTGCACCGCGTCACATGATCGGCTTGCCGCGCGCATCGGCCGTGCGCTCGATGCGGATGAGGACGCCCAAGCCCGTGTCGGCGCCGACATGCTCCTGCTCGCGCTTGTTCAGTTTTGCGAAGATCGCGTCCTTGATCGGTCCTTCGGCGTGCAACTCCGCGGTCCCGAAGAAACGCAGGAAACCGGATTCCAGTATGCCGTCGCGCTGCGCTTTGAAGTTCGCGTAGATCACCGCCACGCGTTTGTCATGCCCAAGATTTTCAAGGGCCTTTTTCTTGGACCGTTCCCAATAGGCGAGATGCTGGTCGTCATACACGATCAGGCTGCCCTTTGGACTGATGTTGGGACCATCCGGGCCAGCGGTCGCGAGCAGGCACGGGTAGCCGTCGACCCAGGCCTGATTGATGAGGTTCTTGATTGTCTCTGAAAGGGGCATGGGAAATATCCATATTTGACGCCGAATCTCCGGGCAAAGAGTATCGCAAATTCAACGATATTCGATGCGCGTCGAGAATCCCCGGCCACGGCGCCAGACCGTCCGCGACACGTCCGCGGGATCGGGTCGGTTGGTTACGCCGGACGTGGGCGAGGCCGGTGGGCCGCGATCTATTCCAACCCTATTCCACCCTATTCCACTTGGGCTCCGGAGGCTTTCACGCGCTCGCCCCAGCTTGCGACTTCGCTCCTGACAAACTTGTCCGCGGCTTCGGCGGACAGCCCCGGAAGGTCGCCGTTCTGCTTGAGATTGGCCGTCGCTTTCGGGTTGTCGGTGATCGAGTTGACCGCCTTGTTCAGTTTGGCAATCACACTCGCCGGCGTTCCCTTCGGGACCCAGAAGCCGACCCAGGACGAACCTTCGAATCCCGGATACCCGATCTCCGCCAGGCTCGGGCAGTTCGGAAGCAACGGATAACGTTTGGCGGACGCGACGGCGAGGCAGGTCATGGTGCCTTCCGTGAGCTGGCTGACGGTATTGGCCGACGCGGTCGCCGCCAGGCCGTCGACCTGACCAGCGACGGCCGCCTGCATGGCGGGATCGCCGCCGCGGAACGGCACGTGCACGATGTTGACGCCGGCCTTGACCTTGAAGAACGAGAACCACGTCAGGTGTGAACCCGATCCGGTCCCGGCGCTGCTGAACGTGTACTGGTTGGACTTCGCGGATTCGATGAATGCCTTCAGTGTTTTCGGACGGTTCGGACTGGCCGAGAACGTTTCGGGTGCGCGGACCGCGACCGCAACCGGGATCAGGTCGTCAAGGAGCGAGTAATCCAGTTTCTTGTAGAGCGTTGCGTTGATCACCAGTGCGGTGGTGCTCACGAGCACCGTGTAGCCATCCGCCGGCGCATGGGCGACCACTTGCGCGGCGATGTTCGATGCGGCGCCGCCGCGATTGTCGACCAGAACGTGCTGGCCCAACGTCTTGCCGACGTGATCGCCGATGATGCGCGCGACCGAGTCGGCAAATCCGCCGGCGGCAAAACCCACCACGAACGTGATGCGGCGGGTCGGATAATCCTGTGCTCCGGCACCGGTCGCGGATGCAAGCGCGAGCGCCGCAGCGCCGAGACCGACAGCGAAATTGCGAAGTGTCTGGTTCATCAAGCCCCTCCCTCGTGGCTTTGTTCGCCTCGCCGCTTTTTGTTTGGCGTCAGCGATCTTCGGTTCGGATCGGTTACATCTTGCGGCCCCAGAAGACTTCCAGGCCGCGCCCTTCGAATTGTCCCGGATCGCTGACCAGCCCCTCGAAGGCCTGCGCGAGCGCCTGCGGGCTGTAATAGGGCAGGTCGGTGAACGCCACGCCGCGCCTGGAGAAGATCTTGTCGAACAGATGCCGGATGTGGAGGTCGGAATTGATCTTGTAGACCTGCTCGGGCGAGCCGAGCACGATCTCCGCCATCACCAGACGCCGGCCCGGCTTCATGAGGCGCAGAAACTCCCTGCCGGCCGCAGTCCAGTCGTCGGCATGCTGGATGCCCTGGAGATTGAGAACCACGTCGAAGGCGCCGTCCGGCATATCCTGCGTGTAGGGGGGGTAGCTGAAGGTGCCGATCATTCCGCCGGCGCCGCGCTTGCGTGCCGCGACGGCGTTGCGCGCATCTTCCTGCATATCGATGCATGTGACCTTGCCGTCCGGGCCGATCAGCCGGTGCACGTCGGCGATGAAGCCGCAGCTCTCGAGCGACTCGCCGAACAACAGGACTTTGTCGCCGGGCCGAAGCTCGGCCAGGTCGTAGATCATCGGCAGGACCGGCTTGGCCAGGTGCTTCCACATGTAGGGAAGGCCGCCGATGAACATCGCGTGCGACCAGCGCGCCTGCTGCGCAGGGTCCAGGATATCGGGGCCGAAGCGTGCAGCATCGAACTGCTGCATCAAATCCCAGGGGCTGGGCTTGTCCTGCGCCACGTCAGCTCGGTTCCATTGGATGTCTAAGGGCCGATCGACCGTTGCATGATGCAGCCGATCATCTGGTCGATGCGCTGCGATAAGGAGTCGCTGGCTCAGCGCGGCTTGCGTCCCCAGAAGACCTCCAGGCCTCGCCACTCGAAGTCGTCCGTCTCCTCCAGCAGGCCCGCGAAGGCCTCGTGGAGCTCCGGCATGCTGTAATACGGGAATTCCAGGATGCTGCCGCACATGCGCGACATGATCTTGTCGATCAGGTGCTCGATGTGGAGGTCCTGCCTGATCTTCCAATCCTGCTGCGGCGCGCCGAGGTGAATTTCGGCCATGACCAGGCGGCGGCCGGGCTTCATGATGCGCAGGAATTCCTTCCCGGTCTCGCGCCATTCGTCGGCGTGCTGGATGGCCTGAAGATTGACCACGACATCGTAGGCTTCGTCGGGAATATTCGATGTGTAGTTGTAGCGGAAGGTGCCGCGCTGGCCGCCGACGCCGCGCTTGTTGCCGAAGAAGGCGTCGCGACAATCCTCCTGGATGTCGAGGGCCGTGAGCGTTCCGTTCGGGCCAAGGCGCGCCCGCAAGTCGTCGACGAATCCGCAAGCCTCCAGGGCCTCGCCGATGAGGAAGACCTTGTCGTCGGGCTTGAGCTCGAGCAGGCCGTAAATCATGTCGAGGACGAGGTAGGCCTTGCGCCACATGTACGGCAGGCCGCCGACGAACATCGCCTTCGCCCAGCGCTCCTGCTCCTTGCGGTCGAACACCACCTTGCCGAAGCGCTGCTCGTCGACCGGCTGCAGCAGGTCCCAAGGACTGATGTCCTTCGGCAGCGGCTTCTTGAGATTCTTGAGATCAATCGTGTCCATCGGTCCTCCCCCGACACGCAATTGTTCGTTTTGGGCGGGCGTTTGCGCCGGCCAATTGCACCTGGATCGAGGTTGCGGCCGGTGGAAATATCTGTCAAAGACATAAAATGAATACGTCGTATCGATAAAAATCATAGAAATTGGCGATGGATGCGCGCGCCCTCCGGTATTTCGTCCAGGTCTCCGACAGCCGAAGTTTCTCCAAAGCGGCCAATTTCCTGCGCATCGGACAGCCGGCGCTCAGTCGCAGCATTCAGCAGTTGGAGCAGGAGCTTGGCTGCCAGCTCTTCGTGCGCACGCGGCGCGGCGTCGAGCTGACCTCGGCGGGCCAGATCCTGCGGGCGAGATCCAAGGTCATCCTCGACCAGTTCGCGCAGTTGCGCGACGAGGTGCGGGCGCACGCCTATGAGGTGGCGGGCACGGCTTCCGTGGGCGTTCCATCGGCGGGAGGCCAGATCATCGTGCCGGAGCTCATGCGAGAACTCGCCGAGCACTATGCCGGCATTCGCCTGCACATCGTCGAGGGCCTGAGCGCGGAGACCTATGACCGGCTGCTCGGACGGACAGTCGATATCGGGCTGCTCTACGATCCGTCGGCGCACCGCGAGTTGGCATCCGAGCCGGTCGCGATCGAGAACATGTTCCTCGTCGGACGGCGTGAAGACGTCGCGGCGCTCGGGCCGATCCAGGACCTCGCGCAACTCGAGAACCTGCCGTTCATCCTGCCGAAGAGCCCCAACAGCCGGCGTCTGCTGGTCGAGAAGGCGTTCAGAGAGCGGTCGTTGATGCTCAACGTCGCCGCCGAGATCGACGGCTTTGCGACGACGCATGCGCTGCTGCGCGAGGGAGCCGGTTTTTCGATCATGACGCACGCGGCTCTGGAGGGGCAGGGCCGTGACGCGTCGCTGGTCGCGGTCGAGCTCGCATTCGGCGGGCTGCAATGGCGGCTCGACCTCGTCCGCCACCGGTCGCAGCTCAACAACCCGGTCGTGAATGTGGTTGCGGAGGTCATCCGGCGCGTCGTTGCGCGGCTGATCGCGCAGGGCCGGTGGAAAGGCGCCGCACGCGTCGCGGCCTCGCAGCAGGCGACGCCATTGGAAGAAACCGCTCGGAGTGCAGGCGCGACGCGGAAAATTCGGTATCCCTCGGCCCGCGGCCGTCGCAATGAGCGGCAGCGAAACGGCCGCGAACGTTCACATAAGACAACGCGGATGGCGTCTCCGTCGACGCCAAGCGGCAATACGTCGACTTGAACCACTGGGAAAAGCGGTAGGAGCCCGTGCTAGCTCCGCATCCGCTCGGCGATCAGCTCGGCAATGTGCGTTGTCCTGCGCCCGCAGGTCTGCTCGATCTGCTCGCGGCAACTGAACCCGTCGGCCAGCACCAGCGTGTCCTCCGAGGCGGCGCGGACCTTCGGGATCAGCACCCGGTTGGCCGCGTTCATCGACACGTCGTATTTGGCGGCTTCGAAGCCGAACGCGCCGGCCATGCCGCAGCACCCCGATGCCAGGACCTCGTAGTCGAGCCCGAGGCGATC
>CAYVBN010000311.1:0-5027 GCA_964449645.1 uncultured Hyphomicrobiales bacterium | reverse complement strand
CGCCGAGGGCCTCGCGCTCCGTATCGTCAACGGTGACGTGCCGGAGAGCCTCAAGAACAAGCGCCTGCTCGCGCTCGATCTCGGTGCTCTCATCGCCGGCGCCAAGTATCGCGGCGAGTTCGAGGAGCGCCTCAAGGCCGTGCTGCAGGAGGTGACCGCCTCGGCCGGCGGCATCATCCTGTTCATCGACGAGATGCACACGCTGGTCGGCGCGGGCAAGGCCGACGGCGCCATGGATGCGTCCAATCTGTTGAAGCCGGCGCTCGCGCGCGGCGAATTGCATTGCATCGGCGCGACCACGCTCGACGAGTACCGAAAGCACGTCGAGAAGGACGCGGCATTGGCGCGTCGCTTCCAGCCGGTCTTCGTCTCCGAGCCGACCGTCGAGGACACGATCTCGATCCTGCGCGGCCTCAAGGAGAAGTACGAGGCACATCACGGCGTGCGCATCACCGATTCCGCGCTGGTCGCCGCCGCGACGCTGTCGAACCGCTACATCACCGACCGCTTCCTGCCCGACAAGGCGATCGACCTCGTCGACGAGGCGGCGGCGCGGCTGAAGATGCAGGTCGACTCGAAGCCCGAGGAGCTCGACTCGATCGACCGCGAGATCATCCGGCTCAAGATCGAGCAGGAGGCGCTCAAGAAGGAGCACGATCCGGGCTCACGCGAGCGGCTCAACGGGCTCGAAGCCGAATTGGCCGCGCTCGAGAAGCGCTCGGCCGACCTCACCAGCCGCTGGAAGGCCGAGAAGGAGAAGCTGACCGAAGCGCAGAAGCTCAAGACCGCGCTCGACCAGGCGCGCGTCGATCTCGCCCACGCGCAGCGCCGCGGCGAGTATCAGCGCGCCGGCGAGCTCGCCTACGGACGCATTCCCGAGCTCGAGAAGAAGCTCAAGGAGGTCGAGGCGAGCGAGCAGAAGTCTGCCATGGTCGAGGAGGCGGTCACCGCCGATCACGTGGCCCAGGTCGTGTCGCGCTGGACCGGCGTCCCGGTCGACCGCATGCTCGAAGGCGAGAAGGAAAAGCTCCTCCATATGGAGGAGAGCCTCAGCAAGCGCGTGGTCGGCCAGGCGGAAGCCGTCAAGGCGGTGTCGACCGCGGTGCGGCGCGCGCGCGCCGGCCTGCAGGATCCGAACCGGCCGATCGGCGCGTTCATGTTCCTGGGGCCCCCCGGTGTCGGCAAGACCGAGCTGACAAAGGCGCTCGCCGCGTTCCTGTTCGACGACGAGTCGGCGCTCGTGCGCATCGACATGTCCGAATACATGGAGAAGCACTCGGTCGCGCGCCTGATCGGTGCGCCGCCCGGCTATGTCGGCTACGAGGAGGGCGGCGCCCTGACCGAAGCCGTGCGCCGGCGGCCCTACCAGGTCATCTTGTTCGACGAGATCGAGAAGGCGCACCCGGACGTGTTCAACGTCCTGCTGCAGGTGCTCGACGATGGCCGTCTCACCGACGGGCAGGGCCACACGGTCGACTTCCGCAACACCTTGATCGTGATGACGTCCAACCTGGGCGCCGAGTTCCTGGTCAATCAACCCGAGGGCCAGGATTCGGAGGCCGTGAAGGACCACGTCATGGCGGTGGTGCGCGCAAGCTTCCGGCCGGAGTTCCTCAACCGTGTCGACGAGATCATCCTGTTCCATCGCCTGCAGCGCAGCGAGATGGGCCGCATCGTCGATATCCAGATGGGGCGCCTCGACAGGCTGCTCGAGGATCGCAAGATCACCGTGCGGCTCGAACCCTCGGCGCGCGAATGGCTGAGCGAGAAGGGGTACGATCCGGCTTACGGCGCGCGGCCGCTCAAGCGCGTGATCCAGAAGTCGGTGCAGGACCCGCTCGCGGAGCTGATCCTCTCCGGCCGCGTCAAGGACGGCGACGAGGTGGTGATCTCACGCGGTCCGCAGGGCCTCACCTTCAACGGCGAGGCCGCAGCAGCGGCCGCGGCTTGAGCCGCATGACCCGCTGACGCGGCGAAGTGTGTTGCATTGGGGCCCGGAGCAGCAGCGCGGGACTTTGCACCGCGTTGCGTCCGGGGCGCGAGTCTGCGTTCGATGCACTGCCTCGTCCCCGGGCGCACCGCAGCGCGCGCGGATAAGTTTACGCGATCCGCGCAGGCTGGTTCGTGCGGTGCGGTGCAGAACCGGGGCCACGCAGAATGCTCATTCGCTCGCTGGGTATCAATGCTTGAGGCACAACACGATGAATCCGGTGCTGTTCAGCGTCCGGAGCCGACGGTCGATTGCGCCACGCGCGCGGGCGCCTGGGACATCATGCCGTCGATGCGCTCACGTTCACGCTCGAACGCCGCGAGCACCGGGCCCTCGAGCACGCGGCCGCGCGGCAGCTTGATGCGCATGGGATCGACGAAGCGGTTGTTCACCAGGATCTCGAAGTGCACGTGCGCCCCAGTGGCGAGGCCGGTCGAGCCGACATAGCCGATCACCTGGCCCTGGCGCACATGCACGCCCGGCTCCATGCCGCGCGCGAACGCCGTCATGTGGCCGTAAGCGGTTTCGTAGCCGTTCGGGTGGCGGATGCGGATGTACTTGCCGTAGCCGGATTCCCAGCCGGCCTTCTCGATCGTGCCGTTGCCGGCGGCGAAGATCGGCGTTCCGGTGGGCGCCGCCCAATCGACGCCGGTGTGCATTTTCAGATAGCCCAGGATCGGATGGCGGCGCGCGCCGAAGCCGGAGCGCATGATGCCGTTGCTGACCGGTTTGCGCACCAGGAACTTCCGCGCGCTCTTGCCGGTCTCGTCGTAGTAGTCGACGAGGCCGTCGTCCGGGCCCTGGAACCGGTAGAACTTCTTGACCTCGCCGCCGACCGAGAGAGAGGCGAACAGGATATCGCCCCTGGCCTCGGCGTTCGGATTCTCGTCGTCGCCCGAGTAGAGGACCTCGAAGGAATCCCCGGGCTGGGTCTTGCGCTGGAAATCGACGTCGAAGGAAGAGATGCGGATGAGGTCGTCGATCACCGGCCGCGGCACCTGGTTGCGCAGCGCCGTCTCGTAGATGCTCTGGTAGAGCCGCACGCCGGTGCCGTCGTCCTCCTCCTCATCGGTCTCCGCGACTTGGGTGTCCGCGCTCTGGACGTCGACCGCCACGTACTTGCCGAGATCCGACAGGGCGACGACCGCTTCCGGCGTCGTGTCGTTGGCAATGATCACGCGGACGGGCTGCTGCCGGCCGGGCATTGGCGAGAGCAGGACGCGCAGCTTCTGGCCTTCCTTGACGCCGCCATCACGCCCGCGTGGACCGAAAGCATCGGTGATGGCCTTGATCTCGTCGGGCGTCGCGCCGAGATCGCCCAGGATGCTGGCGACGCTGTCGCCCTTCCTGACCACGATGACGCGTTCGCCGTTGTTGCCGGTCTGCGTCGAGGTCTTCGGCAGCAGGGTGATGTTCTCGGGCACGATGCGGGCTTCGAATCCCGCATACGGATCAGCCGTTCCTTCGGCCGCATAGGCGAATTTGGCGCCCGGCAGGCCGGCCATCGCGTAGCGTTGCGTCCCCCCGCGGTGCCAGTCCGCGGCCTCGCGCACGCGCGCCAGGACCTCGTCGAGCGGCACCACGGCGGCGAGCTTGGCGCGCGGCAGGACCGACGTGAGATCGCGCGTCACGAACGACACCTCGGCGTCGGGCTGCACGCCGGCTTCCTCGGCCGGCGTTCCTGGCGTCGCCGTGTCGGCGAGCATCCGCTGCGGATTGAACGGCGGGATATTGGCCGAGAGCTCGGATGCCGTGAGCGAGAGGTTGGCGGAAATGCGCGTGTAGGGGACGACGCGCATCACCTCGCGGGCGCCGACGTGGGAGGCCATCGAAACCCGGATGACCTGCCGGGCCGCATCGGCTTCGCTCGCGGGCGGCAGGCGGTCGCTCTTGCGCGTGCTCACTCGTTCGCCGACGCCCGTGATGGCGCCGCGCAGCGCCGCCTCGATGCGTTCGGGCACGGAGGCGAAATGCGTCTCACCATCGAGGGACGCAAAAACAGCGCCGCCCATGAGGGCTGCGCCGCATAGGCCGGTCAGGATCGTGCCGCTGAACCATTGCACCGAGACACGGTGACGGTCGACGCCGCCGCCGGCTTCGCCGTCGACCGAAAGCGGAGGCTCGTTGCCGAGCTCGATTCGCGCGAGGGCCGCTCCCTGGCGATGCGAGCCGCGCAGCCTGCCGTGCTCCAAGATCCCCGTCCCCTGCACTTGCGGCGAGCCTGCCGCACCCGCGTCGCACGCCCGGCGCCCCTGCCGTGCGCGAAGCACGAGATTCGGCACGATGCCGCGCCGACCCCTCGCCCGTCAACGACCGGGCGTCGATCCGAATGTGACAGTGCGGTGAAGTCCCGCGACGCTACCCCTGACCCCGTCAAAACGTCCGAGGAATGTGGCTGCAGTGGGGCGCGGCCCGGGGTCCCGGTCGATCGGACCATGATCGGCTTCCCATCAGCCCGTGATCGGGAGGGCGTCGGGACGAACAGGCGGGCTTGCGAGAGCCCAACGCGTCCCCACATCGCTCGGCGAGCGTGGCCGAGCGCCGTCCGGGCGCCAGCCCCGGCATGGCGGCCCCCTGCATGACGGTCGAATCAGGCGCGCAGGCGCAGCAAATTCGAACCACATCATGCGAAGGTGAATTTCCCATGTTCGAGGTGTTGACAACCGCCGGGCCCGCGGCCTATATCTCACCACACGGCGCGCCGCTGCCTCGGCGTGATGGCGCGCCTCCGAAGCTCCTCACTGATATTCGGTGAACAGGCCTCCGGCGAAGGTCGGAGGTTCGGCTTCGACGGCTCTCCGGCTGACCGGGGAGAGGAACCGCCATGGTTCCGGGCTGTTTGACAGGTGAATCGGAAGAAAGAGAAACGTGGACGGCTGAGTCCTTGCGGGCCGCTTCCTCTCTCGAGAGGTTGCGGTCGGACGAGACTTCGGCGGTACACGTTTCAGGTCAACACCCGGTCACGCGAGTGATCGGTGTGTCGGACCTCGTCAATGTGGCGGCGCGCAAGCGTCGTCACGCGCGAAACGTTGTGATC
>CAYVBN010000310.1:0-14530 GCA_964449645.1 uncultured Hyphomicrobiales bacterium | reverse complement strand
TCGTCGAGAACAAGCCGGCTGCAGCCGGCATGGTGGCGACGCGTTACGCTCTGGCGCAACCGAAGGACGGATACACCCTGCTTCTGTGCACGCACTTCGACGCGATCAATTTCGCCGTTCACAAGGACCCGCAATACAAGCTGTCCGAGCTCGCCCCGATTTCACTCATATCAAAATACTTTTATGGGCTCGGCCTTTCCAACGCGGTGCCGGCGAAAACCCTTCGGGAATTCGTCGACTATGCCAAGTCGCACCCGGGCGACATCAAATACGCGAGCCTCGGCCCGGGGTCGGCCCAGGACATTTTCGCGCGCCAGCTCGCGAAGCTGACCGGCATCAGGATGAGTGCGGTGCCTTACCGCAGCGGCTCGCAGGTCATGCAGGATTTCATTCCTGGCCGCGTGCAGTTCTACGTGTCGCCCATGCTCGCGCTCATGCCGCTGATCGGACGCAACGACGCCAAGGTGCTGGGCGTCTCGAGCCCGGATCGGCTGAAAGCCGTGTCCCAGATTCCGACATTGCGCGAGCAGGGAATCGACTTCGTGCGCTTCGGATGGCTCGGCATCTGCGCCCCCGCCGGAACGCCGCAGCCGGTCATCGACGTGCTGAATCGGAACATCAAGAGCATCGTCGCTTCGCCGGATTATCAGGCGATGATCGAGCGCGCCGCATCCATCCCGGCCTCGTCGAGCCCCTCGGAGCTGCGGACGGTGATGGATGACACATTGGCGTACGTGATGCAGACGGTTCAGGAGTTCGGACTGCAGCAGGAATAAGTGTTCGTAACGCGGCAATCACGCGTTTGTTCCAAGAAATCGGACGTGCGGCGCCATTTTCTTTCGCGCCAGCAGAAAGTTCCGAGTTGGCAGGCTCTACCAAATGGCGTTATGAATCACGGGTCGGATTGGCCCAGTGTCTGATCGAGTGTGGCGTACATGACCTCTCGTTTCGCCAAGAGGAGGCCAAAGCAGACCCGGATGCGGGCTGCGCCTTTCGCCCTCACCGTCATCGCCGCGCTGATCGCCGCCGGAACGCAAGCGACAGCGGCCAGCCGCAGTCGTCACGGCTCCATCGAGCGGGTCGAGTCGCGCGCCGCCGGCGAACCGATCATGGCGATCGTATCGCTGCGCGGCCAGCGCATCACGATCTACGACGCCAAGGGCTGGATCCTGCGGGCCCCGGTGTCGAGCGGCCAGCGGGGACGCGAGACGCCCGCGGGCGTTTTCGCCGTCATCCAGAAGGACGCGGAGCATTACTCGAATCTCTACGACGACGCCTACATGCCGCACATGCAGCGGCTCACCTGGTCGGGCATCGCGATCCATGGCGGCGTCGTGCCGGGCTATCCGGCGTCTCACGGCTGCGTGCGGATGCCCTATGATTTCGCCGCGCATCTGTTCGATGAGACGAAAGTCGGCATGCGGGTAATCGTGGCGCCCGGCGATTCTGCGCCGGCCGCGATCACCCACCCGGCGCTGTTCCGCGCGAACACCGAGGCCGAGGCCGTGGCGGCGGCACGCTCCGCAGAGGCGGAGGCCGCGACCCGCAAGGCGGACCAGGCGCGACTGGCCGCCGTGACGGCCTCGCGCGAGGCCGCGCGCGCGATGGTCCCGGTGCGCCGGGCAGAAAATCTGCAGCGGAGAGCCGAAGCGGAGTTGGCCGCCGCGGAGACCGCTCTCGGTTCCGCCAGCTCCGACGCCGCCAAACAGAAAGCCGAGGATGCGAAAGCCAAAGCCGCCGCCAAGCTCGCCGACCTGCAGGCGCAATTGACCGCCGCAAAGGCCGACCTGCAGCCGAAGCTCGATGCCGTCGCGCCGGCCCGCGAAGCCGCGGCTGCGGCGGAAGTCGCACGCACGGCGGCCGTCGAAGCCGCGCGCGCGGCAGCGCGCGACCTCCAGCCGATTTCCGTCTTCATCAGCCGCAAAAGCCAGCACCTCTACGTGCGGCGGGCGTTCCAGCCGGTCTTCGACAGTCCGGTGACGATTCTCGATCCCGATCGCCCGATCGGCACCCATGTCTTCACCGCCACGGAGCAGATCGACGGCGGCGCCGACATGCAATGGACCGTCGTCACGCTGGAAAGCGGAAGCCGCGAGGCGGCGGCGCCGCGCGAGCGCAAGCACGGCAGGCGCGTCGGCCATGGCCAGGATCCCGAGCCGTCGCCGCCGAATCTCACAAGCGCGAAGGAGGCGCTCGACCGGATCGTCATTCCGCAGGACGTTCTGGACCGCATCGCCGGAATGGCGTCGCCGCGCTCGTCCCTGATCATCTCGGACGAGGAATTGAGCCAGGAGACCGGCAAAGGCACGGATTTCGTCGTCGTCCTGAACGACCAGCCGCAAGGCGGCATCGCCATGCGGCGGCGCAGCCCGCCCGCGGAAGCCCGCTACGAACCGCGCTACCGGCGGCCCAGTTGGCGCGGCCCCTTCGGCGGCGGCCCATTCTTCAGATATTTCGACGGACCGTTCTGAGTAGGTCGCCCCGTCTCACCGCGTGAAGCCTGGAGCCCGCTCCTTTCCGGGCGCGGGTTCCCCCACTCAGCTCTGGAGGGGCTCGCGCTTCAATCGGGCCGCCATGTCAGCACGGGCGAGCGGGCCGCACGGGTCTCGTCCAACCGGCCGCGCGGCGCATAGACGGGCGCCGAGACGAAGCGCCGGCTGTCGCCCGCCTTGGCGGCGGAGGCGAGATCGCGCAGCGCAGCGATGAACTGATCGAGGCTCGCCTTGCTCTCCGACTCGGTCGGCTCGATCAGCATGGCGCCGTCGACGACCAGCGGGAAATAGACCGTCGTCGGATGGAAGCCTTCGTCGATCATGGCCTTGGCGAAATCCAGCGTCGTGATGCCGGTCCCGTCGAGCCAATGGTCGTCGAACAGCACCTCGTGCATGCAGGGGCGATCGCCGAACGGCAACGACATGAGGTCGCTCAACGACGCGCGCACATAGTTCGCGCTGAGCACCGCATCTTCCGAGGCTTGGCGCATGCCGTCGCTGCCATGCGAATACATGTAGGCGAGCGCGCGCACGAACATGCCCATCTGGCCGTGGAACGCACAGATGCGGCCGAGCGACTGCGCCGCCGGACCGTCGGCATGCTCCACCAGGCGCGGACCGTTCGCATCGACGAGCACGTAGGGCACCGGCATGAACGGTGCGAGTTCGTCGGAGAGCGCGACCGGGCCGGCGCCCGGACCACCGCCGCCGTGCGGGGTGGAGAACGTCTTGTGCAAGTTGATATGCATGGCGTCGACACCGAGATCGCCGGGCCGCACCTTGCCGACGATCGCATTGAAGTTGGCGCCGTCGGCATAGAAATAGGCACCGGCCGCGTGCACTGCGTCGGCGATCTCGACGACGTCACGCTCGAACAGCCCGCACGTATTCGGATTGGTGAGCATGATGGCGGCGACATCCGGCGAGAGATGCTGCTTCACGGCCTCGGCCGAGACGGTCCCGTCGGGTCGCGCCGGCACCGCTTCGATGCGGTAGCCCAGCAGGGCGGCGGTCGCCGGATTGGTACCGTGCGCGGAATCGGCCACCAGCACGACGGAGCGCTGCTCGCCGCGCGCCTGCAGCGCCGCCTTGATCGCCATCAGGCCGCAGATCTCGCCGTGTGCGCCGGCCTTCGGCATCATCGCGATCGCCGGCATGCCGGTGAGTTCACGCAGCCAATTGCCAAGCTCGTGGATGAGGGCGAGCGCGCCCGGCACGGTCGAGGGCGGCTGTAGCGGATGAATGTCCGCAAACCCCGGCAGCCGCGCCATTTTCTCGTTCAGCCGCGCATTGTGCTTCATCGTGCACGAGCCGAGCGGGAAGATGCCCGTGTCGATGGAATAGTTCTTGGCGGACAGTCGCACGTAGTGGCGCAAGGTCTCCGGCTCGCTGAGGCCCGGAAGGCCGATCGGCTCCGTCCGCTCGAGCCCGCCGAGCCGGGTGGCGACAGTCTCCGGTTCGTCCAGATCCACCCCGGTGGTGTCGGCGCGCCCGATCTCGAAGGTGAGCGGCTCCTCGATCTGCAGCGCGCGATTGCCCGTGAAGGTCGGTTGGGCCTCGGCTTCCACGACGCCTGTGGTCGGCCGGCCCTGACGGTTCAGCATGCCAGCACCTCCTTCAGCGCGCCCGCATAGGCGTCGATATCGTCCTGCGTATTGACCTCTGTCGCGGCGACGACGATGAGGTCGGAGAGGTCCGGCCGTTCCGGATCGAGCCGCGACATCGGCACACCACCGAGCACATCCTTGTCTGCAAGCCGTTCGACGATCTGCGCGGCATCGCCCGGCACCCGGATGGTGAATTCGTTGAAGAAAGTCTCATTGAGCAGCGACACGCCCGGCAGCGCCGAGAGCCGCTCGGCCAGCCCAATGGCGCGAGCGTGATTGATGCGCGCAAGCCGCCGCAATCCGGCCTCGCCGAGCAGGCTCAGGTGGATGGTGAATGCGAGCGCACAGAGACCCGAATTGGTGCAGATGTTCGAGGTTGCCTTTTCGCGCCGGATGTGCTGCTCGCGCGCGGAGAGCGTCAGCACGAAGCTGCGCTTGTCATTGACGTCGACGGTCTGTCCCGCGAGGCGCCCCGGCATCTGCCGCAGATATTTCTGCCGCGTGGCGAACAAGCCCACATAGGGGCCGCCGAAGGACAAGGCGTTCCCGATCGACTGGCCTTCCGCGACCACGATGTCGGCGCCCATCTGGCCCGGGGCGCGCACGAGCCCGAGCGACACCGCCTCGGTCACCACCACGATCAGGAGCGCGCCCGCGGCCTGCGCCTCCTTGGCGATGGGAGCGAGGTCGCGCACGTGCCCGAACACGTCCGGGTTCTGCACCACCACGCAGGAGGTCTGGCCGTCGATGTGGCCGACGAGGTCGTCCGGGGAGTCCGGCGAGGGCGGCAATGCGATGACACTGTCGTCGGCAAAGCGCGAGACCGTGGCGATCGTATCGCGATAGTGCGGGTGCAGATTGCCCGAGAGGAGCGCCTTGCGGCGCTTGGTCACGCGATGGGCCATCAGCACGGCTTCGGCCGCCGCCGTCGAGCCGTCGTACATCGAGGCGTTCGCCACCTCCATGCCGGTGAGCATCGCGACCTGGGTCTGGAACTCGAACAGGTACTGCAGCGTGCCCTGTGCAATCTCCGGCTGATAAGGCGTGTACGAGGTGAGGAACTCCGAGCGCTGGATGAGATGATCGACCGTCGCCGGGACGTGATGCTTGTAGGCGCCGCAGCCGACGAAGAAAGGCACGGCGCTCGCCGTGATATTTCGCTCCGCCATTCGCCGCAGCGCACGCTCGACCTCTATCTCCCCCCTGCGCTTCGGCAGGCGGGAAGGACCGTCGAGCCGCTTGTCGGCCGGAATATCGGCGAACAGGTCCTCGATGGTCGCAACGCCGACGCGCGCGAGCATCGCATCGCGGTCCTCAGGCGTGAGCGGCAGATAGCGCATGCTCTTGTCCTTCTCGTCTCGTTGCGCCTACGCCAGCTTGGCGACGAACGCGTCGTAGTCGCTCTGCGACATCAAGGCGTCGACTTCGGCGGGCGCGCTCAGCCTGACCTTGAAGAACCAGCCTTTGCCGGTCGGATCCTCGTTGACGGATGCCGGCGCGGCTTCGAGGCTGTTGTTCACCTCGACGACTTCGCCGGAAACCGGCGAATAGATTTCGCTCGCCGCCTTCACGGATTCGACCACGCCGGCCTCGTCGCCCTTCTTCAGCGTGGTGCCGATGTCCGGCAACTGCACGAAGACGACATCGCCCAGTTGCTGCTGCGCGTGATCCGTGATGCCGATGGTGCCGATATCGCCGTCGACCTTGATCCATTCGTGTTCTTCGGTGAAACGCGTGCTCATGATCATCCTTTCCGGCGGACATAGCGGTGCGGCACGAACGGAAGCGCCGCGACGGTTGCGGGAAGCTCCCTGTCGCGGACGAGCAGGGTGACCGGCGTGTCGGGTTGGGCGTGACGTGTCGCGACGTAGCCCATCGCGATCGGGCGCTGCACCGTCGGGCCGAAGCCGCCCGACGTCACGGTCCCGATCCCTTCGTTGTCGGTCGAGCGGATCGCCGCGCCCTCCCGGGCCGGCGCGCGCCCGGCGGGTAGGAGCCCGACCCGCCGGCGTGCGGGCCCGTTCGCAAGCTCCGCTTGCACGCGTCCGCTTCCCGGAAATCCGCCTTCGACCCGGCGTCGTTTCGCGATCGACCAGGCGAGACCGGCCTCGATCGGCGAGGTCGTCTCGTCGATATCGTGGCCGTAGAGGCAAAGGCCGGCTTCGAGCCGCAAGCTGTCACGTGCGCCGAGCCCGACCGGTTTCACCTCCCCGGCCTCCAGCAGGCGCGCAAAGACCGCCTCCAGATGCTCGGCCGCGACCGACAGCTCGAAGCCGTCCTCGCCCGTATATCCGGAGCGGCTGATCGTGCACGGCACCTTGTCGAATTGCGCCGCGATCGCCGTCATGAACGGCATTGCGTCGGCTTCCGGCACGATGCGCGCGAGCACCGCGGCGGCGCGAGGTCCCTGCAGGGCGAGAAGCCCGCGATCATCGTGTCGTGTGAGCCGCACGCTGCTGGGCAGAGCCCTTTCGATATGCGCAAAGTCGAAATCCTTGCGCGACGCGTTGACCACGAGCAGCAGCCGCGCATCCCGCGGATCGGCAGGGCGCGTGATCATGAGATCATCGAGGATGCCGCCGGAAGCATTGAGAAGCAGCGTGTAGCGTTGCTGGCCCGGCGCAAGGCCGAGAATGTCGGCCGGCGTCAGCGCTTCGAGCGCCGACGCGATGGTCTCGTGATCAGGTCCCGACAGGGAGGCCTGGCCCATATGCGAGACATCGAACAGGCCCGCGGCCGTCCGCGTATGGGTGTGCTCCGCGATGATGCCATCGTGGTACTGCACCGGCATCTCGTAGCCGGCGAAAGTCACCATGCGGGCGCCGAGACGCACGTGCAGATCGAACAGCGGCGTGCGCGAAAGCGAGGGTTGCGGGGAAAGGACCGGACTGGCGGCCATGGGCGGTTCCATCGACGTCATTGAGCACGTCGCAACCGGCGACGCCCCCTCTGTCGTGGAACCTGAGAGATTTCGCCTCGCCGAATGGATCGGCGAAGCTTGCTCCTTCGGTGAGCGAAACGCGTCGTAACGTTCCGCTGCTCTCCAGAGTGCCGTACCCTGCGGTCCTTTTGCCTGAGCGTTTCCGGGGCGGTTGCGCCTTCGGCGCCGGCTGTGCCGGTCTCTCCCGCAGGGATCGGTTATTTGTACTACGGCCGCGCGAACCAGCGCGGATCGATGCGGATACTAGTAGGTGTTCGATTCAAGTCAACGACCATACGATTTCTCCGCTCGTGCAAGTGCGCCGCCGATGGCCGCGATCTCCTCTTTGGCTGTCGGTCCGCTGAAGGTCAGGGCAAGCTCGTCGATGCCGGCCGCCTTGTAGCTGGCGGCCAATTTCAGGCACTCATCGGGCGTCCCGGCCAGTGAGAACGCCAACGCATAGCGATCGTCCAGCACCTGCGCCGGATCGCCGCCGGCGCGCAGCCGGGCCGCCACGTCGGCGAACTCGTCTTCGCCCATCGGCGTCCCCGACAGCAATGCGTCCTTGGCAGAGCCGAGCTTTTGGCCGAGCGCCCAGAAGCGCGGCAGCATGTCGCCGATCGCATGCTTTGCCGCGTTCAACGCTTGCCGCGAGTCCGAATGGGTCGCACACGGCATGTACTGCACGACGTGCCGGGGAGCGTCTCGTCCGGCTGCGCGAGCGCTCGAGCGCATCGCCTCGGCGAGGCGGCCGGCAAATTCGAGCGAGCACATGTTGGACACCAGGAGACCATCGGCCGCCTCACCCGCGAGCTTGACGGTCAGATGGCCGCGGCCGGCGAGATAAACCGGAATGTCCGCACGCGGACGATAGTTCAGGCGAATCTTCCTGGCGGAGAAACCTGGTCCCGCATGGTCGACTTCCTCCCCGTGCAGCAATCCGCGCACGATCGCGAGCGTGTCGCGCAGTGCCGGAACCGGTTTTTCGGCGTCGAACCCCATCTTCGCGGCCGCCGACTGAATACCAGCCCCGATGCTCAGGCTCGCGCGTCCGCCCGACAATTCGTCGAGCGCGCCGATCTCCATCGCCATCATGGTCGGATGACGGCTGTAAGGATTGAACACTCCGGCGTTGATGCGCACCCGCGCGGTGGCGACCGCGCAGGCCGCAGCCGCCGGCAGGATGCCGCGGGCAAAGGCGTTCTCGGCGAACCACACGCCGGCGAAACCCGCGTCATCCGCCGCCTTCGCAAGCTCGACGCAGTCCCGAGGAGGCATCGAGCCGTCGACCCGGATGCTGATTTTGGGCAGGCTGTTCATTCCGTTCCCGACAAAGACCGTTCGCGACACGTTCCGGACGCGGCCGCTTGGCGCGCCTGTTCGATCAGCCGCCAGAGGCGCGGCGGCGAAAGGGGCAGATCACGCGGCTCGACCGACAGTGAACGCAAGGCGGCCGCAATAGCGTTGCTGATGACGCCGCCGACCGCAATCAGTCCCCCCTCGCCCGCCCCCTTGGCGCCGAGCGGATTGTTCGGACACGGCCGCAGGCCGAGCGAAACCGAGCGAATGTGCGGGAAGTCCGTCGCGGTCGGCAGCAGATAATCGGCCAGTGAAGCGGTCAGAAGCTGCCCGTTCTCATCGTATTGCAGATGTTCGAGGAAGGTGCTTCCGAGCCCCTGCACCACGGCACCGAGAACCTGGCCGTGCAACGTCGCCGGGTTGATCACCCGGCCGACGTCCTCGACCGTGACGTAATCGAGAATGTCGACCCGACCACTGCCGGGATCGACCGCCACGTGCGCGGCATGCGCGCCGTAGCTGTACGTGAGCTTCTTGTTGACGAATTGCCGTTCGACCCACAGGCCGGCGAACTCCGACAGCGGCAGGCGCTTGTCGCCGGCCTGCACCACGCCGTCGGCGATCGAGACATCGTCCTTGCGGCTGCCGAGCCGTGTGGCGGCTTCTGCCTTGATGGTCTCGATGAGCGCGTCGGCAGCGAGCAGAATGGCCGAGCCGCCCATGACGGTCGCGCGCGAATGATAGGAACCGACGCCCTCGCTCAAGAGCGTGGTCGAGCCATGCCCCAGCCGGATGCGCTCGATCGGCAGCGAGAGCGCGTCGGCGGCGATCTGGCTCATGACCGTCTTCAATCCCTGACCCAGCGCCGTCGCTCCGACCGCGACCGTGACCGTGCCGTCGGCTTCGACGGTCATGCGCGCATTCTCGAACTGCCCTCCGGCCCCGCCTTCGACGAAGTTCGCGACCGCGATGCCGTGATAGCGCCCGTCGACCAACTGGCCTTGCAGCTTCTTCTTCTCGTCCCAGCCGAATTCGTCGAGGCAGCGCTGCATGACCACCGGATAGGCGCCGTTGTCGAGCTCGGTCAGCCAGCTCGCGTCGAGCTCGACCATCGTCGCCAGCGGATGCGGGAGCTCGTCCTCGCGGAACAGGTTCTTCAGCCGGATCTCGGCCGGATCGATGCCGAGATCGTTCGCCGCCATGTCGAGCAGCCGCTCGCAGAAGAAGCTGGACTCGTAGCGGCCCGGCCCCCGATAGGTGCCGGCCGGGGTCTTGTTGGTGACATAGATGGACGCATCGAGCGCGATGTTCGGAATGCGATAAGGACCGGAGACGAATTGAACGACGTTGCGCGGCCCGCTCAATCCGTTGGTGCGGGCGTAGGCGCCGAGGTCGATGTCGACATGTCCGCGCACGCCCAGCACGGTACCGTCGCGCCGGCAGGCGATCTCCATCTCGGCATACATCTCGCGCGCATGGTTGGTCGCCATCAGGTGCTCGCGGCGATCCTCGATCCAGCGCACGCACCCGCCGACCTGCCGGGCCGCGAATGGAATCAGGAAGTCCTCCGGATAGAACTCGCCGCGCGCGCCGAAGCCACCGCCGACATCGACTTCGATCTGGTCGACGGCCGACACCGGCAGTCCGAGCATCGTGGCGAGCAGCTTCCGGTTGAAGAACGGCACCTTGGTCGCGCCATGGACCGTCATGCGGCCGGACGCTGCGTCCCACGTGGCGAAGAGGCCGCGCGTTTCCATCGGGAAGGCGGTGTGGCGCTGCACGCTGAAGCGCTCGCGGCGCGTGTAATCGGCCTCGGCAAAAGCCGAATCGGCATCCCCCATACGGGCGGAGAAGACGGCCGCCTCGTTCGTCGTGGTCCCATCGAACAGCAGCGTGTCGCCGCGCGCGGCGACGACGCAATCGGGAACGGGCGGCAATTCCTCGATGTCGATCTCGATCAGCTCCAGTGCGTCTTCGGCGACGGCCGCGCTGGTCGCGACCGCCACGGCGAGCGGCTCGCCGACATAGCGCACCTTCTCGTGCGCGATCACCGGCTGGAGGTAAGGCTCGGCGCGCGCGAGGGGGTGCTGGCGGAACGGGATGATCGGCACCTCGCCGATCTCGGCGGCCGTGATCACCGTGATGACGCCGGGGTGCGCGCGGACGGCCGACACGTCGATCTTGCGGATCAGGCCATGCGCGACCGAGCTGCGCAGGACCGCCGCATGCAGCACATCGGCCGCCTTCAGGTCGCCCACAAAGGTGCCCGATCCCGTGAGCAGGCGGGCGTCTTCGATCCGCTCGAGAGCGCTGCCGATATAGGCGTTCGGACGGGTCACGCGGACGGCTCCGGTCGGGCGTAGACCGCCTTGGCTTCCATGACCGCTTCGACGATTGGAATATATCCGGTGCAGCGGCACAAGTTGCCCGAAAGCACCTCGCGGATTCGCTCCGCGTCGGCCTCCGGCTCCTCGGTCAGCAATGCATGCATCGTGGTCAGGATACCCGGCGTGCAGAAACCGCACTGCACGGCATGATGCTTCTGGAACGACGCCTGCAGCGCCGAGAGCTTGCCGTGCTCGGCCAGGCCTTCGACCGTCACGATCTGCGCGCCGGCGGCTTGCACGGCGAGCATCAGGCAGGCGCGGACGGCGAGTCCATCGACGATCACCGTGCAGGCGCCGCACACGCCGTGTTCGCACGCGAGATGCGTCCCGGTGAGCTGCGCATTGTCGCGCAACGCGTCCGCGAGCGTCGTGCGCGGCTCCACCTCCAGCTTGGCTGAGGCGCCGTTGATCGTGAGCGCGACCGGAACCGACATCATGCGCCCACCCGGGCCGCCGCCGACCGCAAGGCGCGCGTCAGCAGGGTGGCCAGCAGCGCGCGCCGGTAGTCGCCATCAGCGTGGATATCCGAGCGGGCGTCGAGGCCCGCGGTCCCGGCGGCTGCGGCCTGCGCGAAAGTCCGGTCGTCGGGCATTGCTCCGGCCAGCACGTCTTCCGCGCGCGAAAGGCGCAGCGGCGTATCGGCGACCCCGAACGCGCCCACATGCGGATCGCGGATTCGGCCCTGCGCGTCGTGATCGTAGAATACGATGGCGCCGGCAAGCGCGAAGTCACCCCGGCGCATGGCGAATTCCTCGAAACCATGCCGCCGCCTGGCCGGGAAGGCCGGCAGCTTCAGCGCGACGATCACCTCGTCGGGCGCGAGCGCCGTGACGAGCGGCGAGAGAAAGAATTCGCGGGCCGGAATGGCCCGGCGTCCGGCGGGCCCAGCCGCGATGATTTCGGCCTCGCAGGTCACCGCGAGTGCCGGCAGTTCCGCGGCCGGATCGGCATGCGCGAGGCTGCCGCCCACCGTGCCGCGATTGCGGATCTGGTAATGCGCGATGTGGGGAATGGCCGCCTGCAACAGCGGATGCGCATGCCGCAGCGATCGGTCACGCTCGAGATGGCGCCAGGTGACCCGAGCGCCGATTTCGAGCCCGTTCTGGTCGACGGTGATGCGATCGAGACCCGGGACATCCTTGAGATCGACCAGGAGGCCGCACGACGCGAGGCGGAAGGCCAGCATCGGCATCAGGCTCTGTCCACCGCTCAGAACCTTCGCGTCCTGCCGGTCGGACAGAAGCCGGATCACCTCGTCGATCGATCGCGGGCTCGCATACTCGACGGGCGGAAGTTTCACGTCATGCTCCGCCTTCGGGCTTTCGGCCGCCAAGCCTGTTCCGATAATTAAAACGCTGTTTCGCATATAGCATCGCATCGCCGCCGCGGGCTTGTCAATTTTCATCGCGGTTGACTCCGCCCACGGCGCCGACCACTCTGTTGAAACATTGTTCTAAATATCGGCACATCAGATCTGGAACGGACCGCACATGCTCGCCAATATTCCCCGCCTGAAGGACTTGATGACACGGGACAAGCTCGATGCCGTGATCGCGACCTGCCCGGAGAACGTCACCTATCTCAGCGGCTTCTGGGCCATGTCGCAGTGGGTGCGCCGCGGTCCGCAGGCCTATGTGCTGTTTCCCCGGGAGGGCGAACAGCCCTGCATCATCGCCAATTCGGGCATTCTCGACCTGGTGCCGGATCAGCAGCCCTGGATCACCGAGATCCGGCGCTACGGATATTTCCAGATCGACGTCGACGCCTCCGCGAAGCTCGACACCGCCGACCGGTTGCAGCAGAAGCTGTTCGGAAGCCAAGCCTACAAGGATTCCGTCGACGCACTGGTCGTCGCGATCAAGGAGAAGGGACTCGAACGCGCGAGCTTCGGCATCGACGAGATGGGCATCACGCCCCAGTGCATGGATCAGCTCAAGGCCGCTCTGCCGGACGCGAAATTCGTTCGTTGTTTCTCGCTGTTCGAGCGTGTGCGTTCGGTCAAGACGAGCGGAGAGATCGAAATCCTGCGCAAGGCCGCGCGCGGCACCGAAAAGGCGATCGACGCGGCGCTGGCCGTCGCCACGGAAGGGGTGACCGAGCGCGAGATGCTGCGCGAATTCAACGCCTGCCTCGCCCGGAACGACATGGCGCCCGTGGTGGGATGCATCGGCTTCGGAAACCGTACCGCCATGATCAACGTGCAACCCTCCGACCGCAAGCTGAAACGGGGCGAGCTGATTCGCTTCGACGTCGGCGGACGCTATCGCCACTACCGATCCGACATGTCGCGCGGCGCCCATCTGGGCGAACCGCCGGCGAAGATCGCCAAGTACTACCGGGCGGTCGAGAAGGGCGTGCTGCGCGGCTACGACATCATCAAGCCGGGCCTGAAGGTCTCCGACCTGTTCCGCGAGATCGTCGCGACGGTTCAGCGGGAAGGCATCCCGCACTTCAAGCGCAGCCATGTGGGACACGGCATCGGCGTCGACGGCTATGATCCGCCGAACATCGCGGAGAGCTCGACCGACGTGCTCGAGGAGGACATGGTGATCTGCGTCGAGACGCCCTATTACGAGCTCGGCTTCGCCGGCTTGCAGGTCGAGGACATGGTCCGCGTCACCAAGAACGGCGCCGAATCCCTGATGACGCTGCCGACCGCCCTGCGCGTCCTCTGAGCAGACAACGCTTCAAGTTTCAGCCGCCACTGGAGTGAGCGACATGAAATTCTCGATCTGCCTGTCGACCGGATACGAGGGGCTCGTCTATCCGGTCAACTTCTGCACGCCGCAGGATCTCGTGCGCCAGGCGCAACTGGCCGAGAAGCTGGGATTCGACTCGGTCTGGGGGAACGACCACATCACCCCGCCCAATTACGTCCGCCAGCACTTCAAGGACTCGCCGAACTTCTACGACGTGCTGATCACCTTGGCGATGATCGCGCAGGCGACGACCAAGCTGCGCGTCGGAACGGCACTCCTGGTCTTGCCGAACCGCGAGCCCGTCTATCTTGCCAAGCAGGTCTGCACCATCGATCAGATGTCGGGCGGCCGTTTCGTGATGGCGGTCGGGCTCGGCGCCTACCGGGAGGAATTCGAAGCCTGGGTCGGAAACCGCTATCCTGGTGCGCATCGCGGCGACATGATGGAGGAAGGTCTCGCGATCTTCCTGCGCCTGATCTCCGACAAGGTGTCGTCGTTCGACGGGAAATATTACTCGTACAAGAACATCGAGATGTTTCCCAAGCCGAAGCAGAAACCCTTCCCGCTCTTCATCGGCGGGCACAGCCTCAAGGCGGTCGAACGCGCGGCGGAGATCGGCCAGGGCTGGTTGCCGGGCTGGCGGCCGTTTCACGAGATCGAAGAGCGCATCAAGGCGCTGCACCGGCATGCCGAAGCGGCCGGCCGCAACCCGAAGGACATCGAGGTCGCTCCGCAATTCTCGCTGCTGATCGGGAAGACCCAGGAGGCGGCGGAGAAGACCTATATGCAGAGCGGGCTCGTGGCGCACCGCGTCTCGCTCGCCCATACCGGGCGCGATCCCGCGCACCAGGTCACGGCCAATCTGGTCGGCTCGCCTCAGTCCATCATCGAGAAAATCCATCAGCTCAAGGCGATGGGGGTCGACCACTGCGCCGCGATGGCGGTCGCGGTCAATGCTCAACCAGAGCTCCTGGAACAGATGCAGTGGTTCGCCGAAGAGGTCATGCCGCACGTCAAGTGAGCCACGCCGGTTGACGAAGCCGAAAACAGACGTGCCTTCGGGCCCGAGCACCGCGGCCTTGTCGCCGGACATGGTTGCCCTGCGCGACCTCGAGACGCCGGCGCT
>CAYVBN010000309.1:0-17651 GCA_964449645.1 uncultured Hyphomicrobiales bacterium | reverse complement strand
AACGGCGGCTTCCAGCTCAATCTCTGGATTCCCGATCCGGCGCCGGTGCGCGACGCCGCGGCGGAGGACGCGGTGCGCGCTTTCCTCGGCAAATGGGGGCCGGACGTGCCGCGCGAGGCCGGCGATGCCGCGCCGCCTGATTTCGCTGCGCAGTGCGAGGCGATGCTCGAGGCCGGCCCCGCCGTGATCTCGTCGATCATGGGGCTCTATCCGCCGCCCTTTGTCGAAAGGATGAAGGCGCGCGGCACCCGCTGGTTCGCGACCGCGACGACCGTCAGCGAGGCGAAGGCCGCGGAAGCCGCCGGTGCCGACGCGATCGTCGCGCAGGGCATGGAGGCGGGCGGCCATCGCGGCGCCTTCGAGGCCCAGAACGCCGAAGCCGACATGGTCGGGCTGTTCGCGTTGCTGCCAGCGGTGGTCGACGCGGTGAAGGTGCCGGTGATCGCGACGGGCGGCATCGTCGATGCGCGCTCGGTCGCGGCGGCGCTCATCCTCGGCGCGTCGGCGGTGCAGGTGGGCACCGGTTTCCTGCGCTCTCCCGAGGCCAAGCTGCCGGCCGCCTGGGCGGATGCGATCGGAAACAGCCTGCCCGAGCAGACGATGGTCACGCGCGCCTTCTCCGGCCGTGCCGGCCGCAGCGTCGCCAATGCCTACGCGCGCGCGGCGGCCGCGCCCGGTGCGCCGCCGCCGGCGCCTTATCCCGTGCAGCGCGCGCTGACGGCCGCGATGCGCGGGCTCGCGGTCAAGAACAACGACATCGAGCGGATGCAGGCGTGGGCGGGACAATCCGGCGCCCGCGCGCTGACAAAACCGGCCGGCGACATCGCGCGTGACCTATGGGAGGGGGCGCAGGCGCTGCTCGGGTAGCGCTGCAGGGTGTCGCGTCGGACGACGGCGAAGAGGTCGAGAGTCTCACGGAGCCGCGAGGCCGTCCATCGCTCTTGCGATCGCCGAAGCCGGCGCGGGTGGCCGAAGGGGCCGTCAGGTTCACGCTCCGGCCGGCCCACGTTTCGGCCGCGACAGCACGGTGAGGATCGCCACGATGCTGCAGGCGCCGACCAGAAGAAACACCATGCGGGGGGCGCCGCGGTCCAACAGCGCGCCGAAGATCAGCGGCGAGATGATCCCGGAGATGTTGAATCCGGTCGTCACGAAGCCGAACACCTTGCCGAACGAACCCGGCGGCGTCACCTCGCGCACGATCATGTCGCGCGAGGGCATGATGACGCCGGTCGCAAGGCCGGTGAAGGACATGACGAGCAGGAGCAGGACGGTGCCGAGATCGAAGAGGCCGATGAACACTGCCGTCACGCCGCTGGCCAGCAGACCGAGCACGGCGACGAGCGCATGGTTTGACATCCGCGTGGCGAGCATGCCGCCGATCAGCACGCCACCGGCGCTCGCCAGTAGATAGCCGGTCAACGCCGCGTTGCCGATCGCGAACGGCGTATCGTGGAGGGCGGAAAGCGCCACCACCGAATAGTTCTGGAAGCCGCCGTTGACGATCGAGAGGAGCGCAAAGAAGAACAGGCTGCCGAGAATGGGCGGTGACAGCAGAAGGCGCCAGCCGACTTCACCGGCGCCGGCATCCTTCTTGGCCGCGGATTTGGTGCCAGCGGCGACGTCCGGCGCGGGGCGCTGGAGGGCGAGCACGCCGGCGACCGTGAGTCCGAGCACTGACGCGGCGACGAACGCGCCGCGCCAGCCCACCAGGCCGTGCAGCAGCAGGAGACTCGAAGGCGCGACCGCCGAACCGAGAATGCCGGCAAAGGTGTGGATCGAGAAAGCATGTCCGACGCGCTCGGCCGAGATCTGATGCGAGAGCACGGAATAATCGGCCGGGTGATAGACCGTATTCGCGAGACCGGCGAGCGCATACATCGCCACGAACAGCACGAAGGAGTGGGCAAGCCCGGCAATTGCGAATGCGATCGCGCCGAGCGTAAGCCCGGCAATCAGAAGGTTGCGTGCGCCGAGCCGGTCGACCAGAAACCCGGCCGGCGTCTGCAGGGCTGCGGAGACGACGTTGAATGTGGCGATCGCCAAGCCGAGTTCGGTGTAGCTCACGCCGAAGTCGGCGCGTACGAACGCGAACAATGGCGGTAACACCAGTCCATAGTAGTGACTGACGAAATGCGCCGCGCCGATGCTCGAAATGATGCGCCACTCGTGCGAACGGTTGGAGACGAGGGCGGCCGGATGCGAAATTTCGGTCATTGATACCTTTTGGATGGTTCGCCGTCATACGGCCCTTTGTTATGGGGATTCTGTAACGCTTTCTGCCAGGCTGCTTTCCGGCTGTTGTCACCCCCGGCCTTTATTGTTCTTTCCGTCCTCCGCGCGTCCGCGTCCCTCGCACTGCGGGCCCGAAGGGTGCCTCTGCTCTCGGCTCCAAGCTCCTGATTTTCCTGGATTCCGACCGGAGGACTCGCGGGACGTTCTCCGGCCGGCGGGCGGTGAACTTGGCAAAATTCCTCAAGTGCCGGTAGGGCCGCCGCGCAGACCCCATGTGAGCAAACCGAATGCCTGGCGGCGAGGCGAGCAGGGACCGATTCGCCACAGAAAACGCGGTCGATGAATTGAGAGCGCGTTCCGAATTCGATGGAATTGGAATGCGCCCGGACCCGGTTTCCTTCTGAATTCGTCTCGCGCGCTTTCGCGGGCCGGATTGTCGCTTACATTATACCGACCAGTCGGTATAAGTAGCTCATGAACATCGAAACCCATTCCAAGCGTCCCATGGCCCTGGCGCGGCAAAAGCTCCTTGACGCCGCCCTGTCGCTGATCCGCACCAAGGGCTACGCGGCAACGTCGATCGACGAGCTCTGCGCCAAGGCGGACGTCGCGAAGGGCTCCTTCTTCCATCACTTCAAGAACAAGGAGGCGCTTGCCGTCGCGGCGGCCGAGTACTGGTCGGAGACGACGGGCGCGCTGTTCGCGGCCGCCCCGTATCATCGCCACGCCGATCCGCTCGACCGGGTTCTCGGCTACATCGATTTCCGCAAGGCGATCCTCATCGGCAAGGTTCCGGAATTCACCTGCCTGGTCGGAACGATGGTGCAGGAGGTCTACGCGACCTGTCCGGAGATCCGCGACGCGTGCGACGCCAGCATCAGCGGCCACGCGGCCGAGATCGAGGCGGATATCGCCGAAGCGATGAAGCGTCACCGCATTCGCGCCGATTGGACGGCGCGCAGCCTCGCCCTTCACACGCAGGCCGTGCTGCAGGGCGCGTTCATCCTGGCCAAGGCGAAGGGCAGCGCGGACATCGCCGCGGCAAGCGTCGATCACCTGCGCCGCTACGTCGAACTGCTGTTTCGGCCCGCAATGCACAAAGGAAGGGAGACGTCATGAGTACGAACGACACCTATCTCGCCGTGTTTCTCGGCAGCAAGACGAGCCCGCGCATGAAGGCGTGGATGGCGCTTCCCGAAGCCGAGCGGCGCGCCAAGGAACGGGAGGGCATCGCCGCCTGGAAAGCCTGGGTCGAGAAGCATCATGCGGCCGTTTCCGGCATGGGCGGGCCGCTCGGCAAGACGAAGAAGATCTCCGACGGCGGCATCGAGGATGTCAGCAACGCGCTGGGCGCGTTCATGGTCGTGCGCGCGGACTCGCACGAGGCGGCCGCCAGGCTGTTCGAAGATCATCCGCACTTCACGATCTTCCCGGGCGAGTCCGTGGAGATCATGCCGGTCCTGCCGATCCCGGTCGGCTGATCGGGCCGCACCGGCTCAGTCGCTTCAAGCAACGTCCAGTCCATTCAAGTTCAGCTCATTCAACATGAGGGGAGATCACTATGCCCGGTACCGTCCGCCTGCACCGCGTCCTCGCAACCAAGCCCGAGAAAGTCTATCGCGCGTTCCTCGAGGCGGATGCGCTCGCGAAATGGCTGCCGCCCAACGGCTTTGCCTGCACCGTGCATCATCTGGAACCGAAAGTCGGCGGTACGTTCAAGATGTCCTTCCGGAATTTCACGACCGGTAACGGGCACTCGTTCGGCGGCGAATATGTCGAGCTCGTTCCGAACGAACGCGTGCGTTACACCGACAAGTTCGACGATCCGAACCTGCCCGGCGTCATCCAGGTGACGGTGATGTTGAAGAACGTGTCGTGCGGCACCGAGCTCAATATCGTGCAGGAAGGCCTACCGGACGCCATTCCGACGGAGGCCTGTTATCTCGGCTGGCAGGATTCGTTGCGAAACCTCGCACAGCTCGTCGAGCCCGAAATCAATCAATAGCGCAGCAACAGACGAGGCGCGGCCGCCGGAGAGGCGGTCGCGCTAGGGTCGTATCTTCGGAAGGAGGAGAGAATGAACACGGCCGTGAAATGCTCCACTCTCGCCAGCGAACCCTCCGTCGCAAAATCGGTCTGGGCCGGGCGCGTTCTGAGCGGACTTGCGATCGCCTTCTTCGTCATGGACGGCGTGATGAAACTCGTTCAGCCGCAAGCGGTCATCGAGGCGACGAGAGAGCTCGGCTGGCCCGTCGATCCGACGACGCTTGCCGCCCTCGGGCTCATCCTGCTGGCCTCTACCGCGCTCTACGCCGTTCCTCGAACGGCCGTGCTGGGCGCGATCCTGCTGACCGGTTATCTCGGCGGTGCCGTCGCATCGCATGCCCGTCTGGGCGATCCGCTCCTCACCCACGACCTTTTCGGCGTCTATCTCGGGCTCTTCGTCTGGGGCGGCCTCTGGTTCCGCGACGCGCGCGTTCGAGCACTGATCCCGTTCCGGACGGCGCGGTCGTGAGCCCCGCACTCGGCTTGAGGCACACGCGTCGGCGAACAGGGGGAGTGAGAGCCATGATGCAGCCAGCAGGAACGGCCGAGAGCCAAATAAAGGCGCTTCTCGAAGCCTGGGCGGATGCGGTCCGCCGGCACGATGTTCCCGCCATCCTCGCTCACCACGAGCCGGACATCGTGATGTTCGACGTTCCGCCGCCGCTGCAGTGCAAAGGCATCGAGGCGTACGAACAGACCTGGGATCTTCTTTTCCGCTATCACAAGCCCGGAACGGCCTTCGACATCGAAGAACTCGCCGTGACGGCCGGTCAGGATGTCGCCTTCGCGGTGGCGATCATGCGTTGCGGTCCCGACTCCTCCAGCAACCCGGCGGACAAGGACGGTTTCCTGTTTCGGTTGACCGTGGCCTGCGCAAGGTCCACGGCGAGTGGCGCATCGCGCACGAGCATCACTCCGTCCCTGCGGCAGACTAGAGTCTCGATGTCGCGCGTTCGCGCGCGGCGGCACCGCCAAGCCCGACTTGCGAGCGACCGCCATTGCCAGGGAGAGCGACGATGAAACTCTACGGATTTGGCCCGACACGCTCGATACGTGCGCTGTGGGGACTGAAGGAGCTCGATGTGGACTTCGAGTTCGTCCCGGTCAATCCCGCGGCCGGCGAGCACAGGTGCCCGGAGTTCCTGCGGCTCAACGCGGCCGGCAAGGTTCCGGTGCTGGTCGATGGCGGTCTCGTCATTCCGGAATCCGCTGCGATCGTCATGTACCTCGCCGAGAAATACCGGGAGAAGGGGCTGCTGCCAGAGAACCTCGAGGCGAGGGCACACGTGTATCGTTGGACGATGTTCGCGGTCACCGAGCTCGAGCAGCCGCTCTGGCGCATCACCAAGCACAGGGTGATTTATCCGGAGGACAAACGCCTGGCGGCGGACATCGCACTCGCGCGGGAGGAGTTTCTCGCGATGGCGGCCATCCTCGATTCTCACCTCGAAGGCCGCCAATTCATCGTCGGCGACCGCATCACCGTCGCCGACTGCGTCACGGCTTATCTGATCGACTGGGCCAACGAATTGCAGTTGATCGACGATTTTGCAGCGCTGCGCGCTTATCTCGAACGCATGTACGCGCGTCCGACCGCGCCACAACGGATCGCCGAGGCGTTCAGGTCGATCCGGGCGGGGTGAGGGTGAGTTGGGTGGTGAGCGTGCTCTACGGAGATCGAGAACTGCCATGAACCACCATGATGGTTCGCGGTCGGTCATCAGGATCGCTTGCCTCGCGTGTGCAATGCAGAGAACGGCCAAGTGCTCTGGAGAGTCGATCGACCCGCCATTTTATCAATTCTGCGGGTAAAGAATTTACCTTTCCTAATAAGAATGGGAGGGAAACCCTTTCGATCGGTGGTCGGCAGACATGTCCGAAATAGCGATGACAATGGCCCACGTGAATTGGGCCTGGTTGCGTAACCCGCGCTTCGATCTTTCCTTCATCATCGGGCTTCCTGCAGTGGCCAGCATGACCGGGCTGGTGATCGTTTGGCAGCCGCAGCTCTTCTACCCGATTCTGATTTTCGACCTGTGGTTCCTCGGCTATCACCACGTCATTTCCACCTACACGCGACTTTGCTTCGACCGGAAGAGCTTTGCCGAGCACTGGCCGCTCGTGGTGGTGCTTCTTCCCCTCATTACGATCGGCACCCTTGCGGTGGCCTATGCGGTCGGGCTCTGGGTCATTGTCTCGATCTATTTCTATTGGCAGTGGTTTCACTACACCCGGCAGAGCTGGGGCATCTCGCGAGCCTATCGCGGCAAGGAGCCCGGCGCGCTCTATGAGGACGGCTGGGTGGAGCAGGCGATATTCTATGCCCTTCCGGTGCTCGGCATCCTCTACCGTTCAAACCAGGACCCAGGCCTCTTCATCGACATGGAGTTGAAGGTCGTTCCGGTCCCGTCCGCCGAGGTGCACGCCGTTGCGGCCGGCACGATCGTTCTGCTTGGGTTCTGGACCTTCCGGCGCATCCAAGCCTGGAGGGAAGGGCGGCTGGCGGCAGTCCATACCCTTTATATGCTGAGCCACTTTGCGATCTTCGCCATCGGCTATCTGGCGATCGAGAACGTCACCTATGGCTGGCTCGTCATCAACATGTGGCACAATGCGCAATACATCCTGTTTGTTTGGATGTTCAACACGCGCCGCTTCAAGGACGGGATCAATCCGGAAGCACGGTTCCTCTCCTACATCAGCCAGCCGGAGAGGCTATGGCTTTATCTTGCCACCTGCGTGCTGATCACCGGTGTCATCTATTGGGGTGTGGTGCGCACCATCGACCATCTGTTCTTCGCAGGCTTGGCGGCCACGATCGTGCTCTACCAGATCGTGAATTTCCACCACTACGTCGTCGATTCGAGAATCTGGAAGGTCAGAAAACCGCCAATCCGGAAGACCCTCGGCCTCCAGGACTAGCGGGATGCAGGCCCACGCACCTGATCGCGACAGCCCGAAGAATCCCTGGCTCGATCTCGTCCGGGCGCTGGCGATCCTCCTGGTGCTGCTCCGCCATGGCGAACGAGCGCTGCAGGCCGAGACGGGCGGTCCGCAAGGCTTTCTGCAGACGATCTTCATCAACGGCTGGACAGGCGTCGATCTCTTCTTCGTCCTGTCCGGCTATCTGATCGCAAGCCATCTCGTCCGGGCGGGGATCGGCTCCCCGACGTTTCGCTCAGGCCGCTATCTCGCGATGCGGGCCCTCCGCATCCTGCCCGCTTATTACGCGGTGCTGCTCTTGACTGCGGCCGGGGCATTTCCGCTGTTCCACGTCGCTCCTGACGCCTTAGGCTTCCGTGTCGCCTACCACCTGCTTTTCCTGCAGGATTACCTGCCGTCGGATATCAACGTCGTCTTTTGGTCGCTCGGCGTGGAGGAGAAATTTTACCTGCTCGCGCCAATGCTGATACTTGTGCTCCTTCGCTGCCGGACCACCCGCAGCCAACTCGCCGTGCTGCTCTCGCTGTTTGCGCTCCCGATCGCGCTGCGGACGGCAACATATCTGACGGCAGCCGGCACATTCGACTACTCAGCATTCTGGAGGACCTTCAGAAGCCCCTTCCACATGGCCCTGGAAGGACTCGTCGTCGGGGTCGCTATCGCGCTGGCACAGCACGCCGGCCTTGTGCGCCGGTCGCGTGTCACAGGCTTCGCGATGCTGGGATGCTCGGTCCTGGCGTTTGCCGTCTGGACCGGCTCGCATGACTTCATGGCTGAGATCACCTTGGCTGACGTCACCTACCAGCCGCCGCTGATCGCTCTTCTTGCCGGGGCGATCACGCTCGGTGGCGTTCAACTTGCCGGAACGCCGATGCCCTTCGCGCCCCCTGTGCAGTTAATGGCGCGACTGAGCTACAGCCTCTACCTCATCCATTACCCGCTGATCCCGGTCGCGCTGGCCCTCAGCGTCTCACGTGGCTCATCGGCCTTCTGGATCGCCTATTTTCTCGTGAGTCTCCTCGCCGCAGGCATCCTCCATGTGGCCATTGAAAGACCGTTCCTGCGCTGGAAGGATCGGCTCGCCCGCAACCCGGTTGGCGAGCCGGCGATCGGAGGCCGTGCGACGGCGACTTAAGGGGCGGAAAGAGGCCGACCACTTGAGTCGAGGCTCCTTTACCTGATTGGGCGATGAACTTGATCCCGAGTGTGCGCGTCCACTCACGTGCAGTGTGCCGAGGGGGCGAATCGGAGGTAAATCGAGCTCTTGACCCGGGTGCCTTGGACTTCCTAAGTCTCGGTTGTCGGCAGCCCTGGCCGCGGGCGGCATCGTTCGTCCCCGACGAGGGACCGGACGACCTGGACGGATGGCGCAGTGCGTTGTAAAGCGAGCGCCCGACCGTTCGATGCCGCGCCGTTAAGCGCCGGCAGTTTGGCCGTGCCGAGTGACGCCGTTGGGGGATAGTTCAACGGTAGAACAGCGGACTCTGACTCCGTTAATCTAGGTTCGAATCCTAGTCCCCCAGCCATCACCTTCCCTAAAGCTCGGCACCAATCGCGCCATTTAGACCTTGAACGCAGCCTCATGTTGCTAAGCGCTGGTGCGCTGGTACACTTTGCCCGATCGAACGGAACATCGCCGCGCGTCGAGCCTGCCGGGCTTCGCGCGGCAGGAAAGGGTTATGATGGACGAGGAGGCCCGGGCGACCGGCCTCGTGCCGGCGTGGGAGCGGCCACGAAACGGCCGCCCCCGGCGCAGGCGGCGTTGGCCCTTTCGGCGTCCGGCGCGCGAAACCCGGCCGGTCGTGGCCGAGCGCGATGCTGCGACCTACGCGGCCCTTGACCTCGGCACCAACAACTGCCGCCTGCTGGTGGCGCGCCCGACCGATGACGGTTTCCGCGTGGTCGACGCCTTTTCGCGCATCATCCGGCTCGGCGAGGGCGTGTCGGCCTCGGGCCGGCTCGGCGAGGCGGCGATCGCCCGTGCGGTCGCGGCGCTTTCGATCTGCCGCGACAAGATGCGCAACCGCGGCGTCACCCGCTCGCGCTTGATCGCCACCGAAGCCTGCCGGGCGGCCGAGAATGGCGCCGAATTCCTCGAGCGCGTGCGCGCCGAGGTGGCGATCGAGCTCGAGATCATCGACCGTGAGACCGAGGCGACGCTCGCCGCAACCGGCTGCACGCCCCTTATCGCCGACGATGCGAGCGGGGTGATCCTGTTTGACATCGGCGGCGGCTCGTCCGAGCTCGTGCGGCTCGACCGCACCGTCTCCCCGCGCGGCGGCCCGCCGGAGCCGGTGATGCGCGGCTGGGTCTCGCTGCCGGTCGGCGTCGTCACGCTCGCGGAGCGCCACGGCGGGACGCGGGTCGACCGGGCGCTGTTCGAGACCATGGTCGCCGAGGTCCAGGACCACGTCGAGCGCTTCGCCGCCGCGCACGGGCGCGGGATTGCCGGCATGCACATGCTCGGCACGTCCGGGACCGTGACGACGATCGCCGGCGTGCATCTCGAGCTTCCGCGCTACGACCGCCGCCGCGTCGACGGCTGCTGGCTCGGCGAGGAGCAGGTGACCCGCGTGGTCGAGCGGCTCCTGGCGATGAGCTACGAGGAGCGGGTGGCCAATCCGTGCATCGGCCGCGAGCGCGCCGATCTGGTGCTCGCGGGCTGCGCCATCCTGGAGGCGATCCGGCGCGTGTTCCCCTGCGCGCGCCTGCGGGTCGCCGACCGCGGCCTGCGCGAGGGCATGCTGGTGCAGCTCATGCGCGAGGACGGCGTCTGGCAGGACGCCGCAGCGTCATGAGCCCGGGGCGCAGCGGGCGGGGCGGACGCGATCTCAAGGTGCGGGTGAAGGGCAAGGGCCACACGCTCTCGTCCCGGCTCTGGCTCGAACGGCAGCTCAACGACCCCTATGTGGCGCAGGCGAAGCGCGAGGGCCTGCGCTCGCGCGCGGCCTTCAAGCTCGCCGAGATCGACGACAAGTTCCGGTTCCTGGCGCCCGGGGCGCGCGTGATCGATCTCGGGGCGGCGCCCGGCGGCTGGTGCCAGATCGCCGCCAAGCGCGTCGGCGCCGGGGAGTGCCGTGGCCGCGTGGTCGCGATCGACGTCCTGGAGATGGACCCGGTGCCGGGCGTCGATTTCATGCAGCTCGACTTCCTCGATCCCGCGGCGCCGGAGAAGCTGAAGCAGATGCTCGGCGGTCCGGCCGACGTGGTGCTGTCCGACATGGCGGCGAACGCGACCGGGCATCGCAAGACCGACCACCTCAAGATCATGGCGCTGGTCGAGGCGGCCGCCGACTTCGCCCGCGAGGTGCTGGCGCCGGGCGGCGCATTCCTCGCCAAGGTGCTACAGGGGGGCACCGAGAGCGCGCTGCTCGCCGATCTCAAGCGCGCGTTCGCAACCGTGCGGCACGTCAAGCCGGCGGCAAGCCGCGCCGATTCCGCTGAGCTCTATCTGCTGGCGACCGGCTTTCGTCACCCGACCCGCTGATCGCCCGCTTCGGTCGGCGCCGGAGACCTGTCGGCCAGCACCGCGCCGGCGTCCGGCGGAAGCGCCGCGAACACCAGCGCCGAGCTCGCCGAGAGCGCGGCGACCAGCAGAAATGCCGGGGGGAAATCCCAGGCGCTGATCGCCGATTGCCCGCCGAGATGCACCGTGATCTGCACGGCGGCGGCCCCGACCGCGACACCGGCGGAGAGCGAGAGCTGCTGGGCGACACTCACCAGAGAGGTGGCGCGGCTCATGCGCTGCGGCTCGATCTCCGCATAGGCGATCGTGTTCACGCTCGTGAACTGCAGCGAGCGGAAGAACCCGCCGACGAACAGAACGCCGATCATGGCGGTGAACGAGACGCCGGGCGTGAAGCTCGCACAGGCGGCGAGGAACGCGGAACTGACGATCGCATTGACGACCAACACGGCGCGGAAGCCGAAGCGCCGGAGGATTCCGGCGATCGAGGTTTTCATCATCATCGAGCCGAGCGCCGACACGAAGGTGATGGGGCCCGACTGGAACGGCGAGAGCTTGAAGCCGAGCTGCAGCAGGAGCGGCAGCAGGAAGGGCAGGGCGCCGATCCCGAGCCGGAACAGAAATCCGCCCAGCACGCCGGCGCGGAACGTGGGCACCGAGAACAGCGAGAGGTCGAGGATGGGCGCAGCGGCGCGCCGGGCGTGCGCCACGTAGCCGATTGTGAACGCCGCGCCGCCGACGATGAGCAGGGCGACGACGCCCGACGGCAGGAACTCGAGCCCGGCGACCGAGAGGCCGAACATCAGCCCGGCCGCCCCGAGCCCCGCGAGCACGAATCCGGCGGTATCGAACGGCGGCTGCATCTCCGCCCGCACGTCCTCGATGTAGCGGGTGACGAGAAAGATGCCGAGCAGCCCGATCGGCACGTTGATGAGGAAGATCCAGTGCCAGGTCGCGTAAGTGGTGATGAATCCGCCGAGCGGCGGCCCGAGGATGGGGCCGATGAGCGCCGGCATGGTCACCCAGGCCATCGCGTTGACGAGCTCGCGCTTCGACACCGTGCGCACCAGCACGAGGCGGCCGACCGGCGACATCATGGCGCCGCCCATGCCCTGCACGATGCGGGCGGCGACGAACCAGGTCAGCGAGTTCGCCAAGGCGCACCCGATCGAGCCGAGCACGAACACGCCGATCGCGGCCCGGAATACCGTGCGCGGGCCGAAACGGTCGGCCGTCCATCCGCTCGCCGGGATGAAGATGGCGAGCGAGAGCAGATAGGACGTCACGGCGAGCTTGAGGGCGAGCGGATTCGTGTTCAGGTCGACCGCGATGGCCGGCAGCGAGGTCGCGATGACCGTCGAATCGAGATTCTCCATGAACAGCGAGACCGCGACGATCAGCGGAACGAGACGGTCACGGGACATCGCGCAGGCCGGATTGCGAAGGGAGGGAGAAGGAATTCATCAGGAATGCGAATCGAGAATGTTGCGGATCGAGATGTGAGGACGGCCGAATTCGCCCCGCGTCCGCGCCCCCGCCGGACCCCGTTTCGACCTGCGCCCCGGATATAAAGCGCGACGGCGCGCGAGGCCAGCGCGCTCCTCATGCGTGCCATGCCGCCCCCGGCTGCGAAATTGCGGCGCAGCGGCACGGCGGCGCTTTGGCCTGCCCAAGTGGCTGCGAGAAAGGCTAGGATTCGCGATCCGCCCGTGCTATCGACCGGCGCCAACTCCGCACGGGGGTTCCCGAGTCGCAGTTCCGGCGTATCGGCCGGACAGGGCGATCTCATCGCCCCGAGGCCCCGGCGGTCGAGGAGTTTGGCATGGCCACAAAACCCAACGGCAGCCCGCCCGAAGCGCTCACCTTCGACGACGTCCTGCTCAAGCCAGGGCTCTCGGACGTCCTGCCGTCCGAGGCCGATATCCGCAGCAACGTCACGCGCGAGATCGCGCTGAACATCCCGGTCCTCGCCTCCGCCATGGACACTGTGACCGAAGCCGCCATGGCCATCGCCATGGCGCAGGCGGGCGGATTGGGCGTCATCCATCGCAATTTCGAGCCCGAGGACCAGGCCGCGCAGGTGCGGCAAGTGAAGAAGTTCGAATCCGGCATGGTGGTGAACCCGCTCACCATCCATCCCGACGCCATGCTGGCCGATGCCCTGACCCTGATGAAGGAGAACGGAATCTCTGGCATTCCGGTGGTCGAAGGCGGCGCCGCGGCACGGCCCGGCAAGCTCGTCGGCATTCTCACCAATCGCGACGTGCGCTTCGCCACCGATCCGCGCCAGAAGGTCTCCGAGCTGATGACCAAGGACAATCTGGTCACGGTGCGCGAGGGCGTTGGGCAGGAGGAGGCGAAGCGGCTCCTGCATCAGCACCGCATCGAGAAGCTGCTGGTGGTCGACGCGTACTATCGCTGCGTCGGCCTCATCACCGTGAAGGACATCGAGAAGGCGGTTGCCAATCCGAACGCCTGCAAGGACGAGCAGGGACGCCTGCGGGTCGCCGCCGCGACGACGGTCGGCGAAGCCGGGTTCGATCGTACCGAGCGGCTGATCGCGGCCGGCGTCGATCTCGTCGTGGTCGACACGGCGCACGGCCATTCGCGGCGCGTGCTCGAGGCGGTCGACCGGATCAAGCGCCTGTCGAACAAGGTGCAGGTGGTCGCCGGCAACATCGCGACGTCCGACGGCGCCAAGGCGCTGATCGACAGCGGCGCCGATGCGGTGAAGGTCGGCATCGGCCCGGGCTCGATCTGCACCACGCGCATCGTCGCCGGCGTGGGCGTGCCGCAGCTCACCGCCATCATGGACGCCGTCGAGGTCGCGCGCCGCAGCAACGTCGCGGTGATCGCCGACGGCGGCATCAAATATTCGGGCGATCTCGCCAAGGCCATCGCCGCCGGCGCCGACTGCGCGATGGTCGGCTCGCTGCTGGCCGGCACCGACGAGACGCCGGGCGAAGTGTTTCTCTACCAGGGCCGTTCCTACAAGACCTATCGCGGCAGGGGTTCGGTCGGCGCGATGGCGCGCGGCTCCGCCGACCGCTACTTCCAGCAGGACATCAAGGACACGCTCAAGCTTGTGCCCGAAGGCGTCGAGGGCCAGGTCCCTTACAAGGGGCCGGTATCGACCGTGCTGCATCAGCTCGCCGGGGGCCTGCGCGCCGCCATGGGATACGTGGGCGCGAAGACGATCGCCGAGTTCCATGCCAAGGCCGAATTCGTCCGCATTTCCGGCGCGGGCTTGCGCGAAAGCCACGTGCACGACGTGACGATCACGCGCGAGAGCCCGAATTATCCGAGCCGGGTGTGAGGGGCGCGCGACGCGCGGCATGTGGGGCGGGTTAGCCGAAGGCGTAACCCGCCATCTTCACGGCGTCTCTGATGTAAAACGGCGGAATACGTCGGCGCTCATCCGCCCTCCTTCGGCGTGGGTACGCCGGACCTACACAGGAACCATCAGGCCGCGCCGGACGTTGTCCGGAAATCCGGTGATGATGGGGTTTTGAGCGTGAATGCCAGCGACGAACGAAGCGTTTCTTTCTGGTCGAGCACGGTCGAGCTCGAGCAGCCGGAATCGTTGCGGCAGGACGACGCCGCCGACGTGGTGGTGATCGGGGCGGGCATCGCCGGCCTCTCGGTCGCCTATGAACTCGCGCTCGAGGGTGTATCCGTCATCGTGGTCGACCGCGGGCGCATTGCCGGGGGGATGACCGCGCGCACGACCGCGCATCTGGCGAGCGACAGCGACGATTCCTACGACGAGCTGATCCGTACACGCGGGCTCGACGACGCTGAGGAATTCTTCGCAAGTCATGCGGCGGCGATCTCGCGCATCGAGTTCATCCAGCAGACAGAGGGCATCGCCTGCGATTTTGCGCGGGTGAACGGCTATCTGTTCGCGCCGCCCGGATCGGACGCGGGAATTCTCGAGCGCGAGGCGGAAGCCGCGCACCGGGTGGGACTCGCGACCACCTGGATCGAGCGTGCGCCGATCGAAGGCGTGAATACCGGCCGGGCGCTGTGTTTCCCGGGCCAGGCACGCTTCCATCCGCTCAAATATGCGGCCGGACTCGTGCGCGGCATCCGTGCGCGCAACGGGCGCATCTTCGGCAATACGCCGGTGACGAAGATCGAAGAGGATGGAACGCGGCTCGCGGTCGAGCTCGAAGGCGGCGCTCAGATCGGCGCCGGCGCCGTGGTGGTGGCGACCAATTCGCCGATCAATGACCGGCTGGCGGTTCATCCCAAGCAGGCGCCGTACCGCACCTATGTGGTGGCCGGACGCGTGCCGCACGGTTCGGTTACCGATGCGCTGTTCTGGGATACGTCCGATCCCTATCACTACGTTCGCCTCCAGCCCGATGTCGACGGCGACGTTCTGATCGTGGGCGGCGAGGATCACAAGTCGGGGCTCGCCGAGGACATGCCGGAGCGCCTCGCGCGGCTGGAGTCCTGGGCGCGCGATCTCTTTCCCTCGCTGGGCGACATCTCATGGCGCTGGTCCGGGCAGGTGATGGAGCCGGTCGACGGTGCCGGATTCATCGGTCGCAACCCGGGCAGCCGGAACGTCTACGTGGTGACGGGCGATTCCGGACAGGGCATGACGCACGGCGCCATGGCCGGCATGCTGCTGCGCGACCTCATCCTGCATCGCGACACGGCTTGGGCGCACCTCTACGATCCGGGCCGCGCCGTCGCCCGCGCCGCCATGGAGGTGGTGCGCGAGAACGTCGACGTGGCGGTCAACTTCGCCCAATACGTCACGCCCGGCGAAGTCGACTCCGTGGACGACCTGCGCAGGGGCCAGGGTGCGGTAGTGCGCGAAGGGCTCGGCAAGCTCGCGGCGTTCCGCGACGACGGCGGCCGCCTGCACGTGCGTTCCGCCGTCTGCACCCACATGGGCTGCATCGTGCACTGGAACCCGTTCGAGCGGTGCTGGGACTGCCCGTGTCACGGCTCGCAGTTCGCCGTCGACGGATCGGTCCTCAACGGCCCCGCGACGGCGCCGCTCGATCCCGCCGAGGTGTCGGCCCCGGCCGCCCGGTAGGACGGTCCGATGACTCTCCGCGACGTCGGCACTCACCTCTCCAGAAAGAGGTGATTCAAAGAGTACCGGCGCTTGCTGTCAGCCTGGTGCCGCGTGGACACCGCTTCTCGACCAGAAACCCAGGCGATCAAGGGCGCCGTCACGCAGGCGGCCGGGATCGCGCAGACCGCGGTCATAGAGGTCGAACAGAACGAGCGCCAGGGTGCGGCGCAAACCCTCGGCCTCGCGGTCGAGCATGGGACCGGTGGCGTGCGCACGCATCAATGTCCAGGATTCCTCGAACGCTTTGCTCAGGACAACGAGCCGTTCCGGCTGATAAACGCGCGCTTTGGAGTGCGGTGAAACGTTCACGGTTTTCGCTCCATCGTGCGAGACCCGATAGACTTTCGACCACGCCCCCATGTTTTTGCCCCGCTCGGCGAAGCCCCATATCAGGACGGGAATTCGACGCCACAATGGCCGGATGGTATCTGACGCAGGACAAACAGCCGCATCAGCGCGGGTCTCGCGGCATCGTGATCGCACGCGGGGCGTGTTATCTGAACCGCCGGATATGCGCCCGGACCGTTCCTCGGCTCTTTTTGTTTGCTTGCCGGGACGTCCCAGATGAAAGTGCCGAATCTTTTCGCGATCTGCCCCTCAATCAGGCAATAACAACCCCATGACGCCCGCCGCCCGCCTGTCTGCCGCGATGGAGGTGCTTGCCGACATCGACGCGCGCCGCCGCCCGGCGGTCGAAGCGCTCAAGGACTGGGGTTTTTCGCACCGTTTTGCCGGCTCGGGCGACCGCGCCGCCATCGCCGGGATCGTGTACGACACGCTGCGGCGGAAGAGCTCCGCCGCGTTTCTGATGAAAGCCGAGACGCCGCGCGCGCGTGTGCTGGGCATGCTGCGGCTCGAGCGTGGGCTCGAGGTCGACGCCATTGCGGCGCTGTGCGACGGCGCGCGCTTCGCACCAGCGCCCCTCGATGAGGCGGAACGCAGCGCGCTTGCCGACGGCACGCTCGACGGCGCGCCCGCGCCCGTGCGCGGAGATTATCCTGAATGGCTCGACGCGCAGTTCGCCCGCGTGTTCGACGACGAGCGTGCCGAGGAGGGGGTGGCGCTCGCACGCCGGGCGCCGCTCGATCTGCGGGTCAATGCGCTGAAGGCCGACCGCGACAAGGCGGCCGCCATGCTCGCGCATCTGCAGCCCGCGCCGACGCGCTGGTCGCCGACCGGCTTGCGCATCGCGCTCTCTCCGGACGCGAAAAGCCCGGCGGTTCACGCCGAACCCGCCTTTCTGAAGGGCCTCGTGGAAATCCAGGACGAAGGCTCGCAGATCGCGGCGCTGCTGAGCCGCGCCAAGCCAGGCGAGCAGGTGGTCGATCTCTGCGCCGGGGGCGGCGGCAAGACGCTGGCGCTCGCTGCCCAGATGGAGAACCGCGGCCAGATCTACGCGACCGACAGCGACAAGCGGCGGCTCGAGCCGATCCACGAACGGCTCGAACGCGCCGGCGCCCGCAACGTGCAGGTGCGCACGCCGGCGGGCCTGGCCGATCCGCTCACCGATCTCGCCGGCCGCGCCGATCTGGTCGTCATCGATGCGCCGTGCACCGGCACCGGCACGTGGCGGCGCAATCCGGATGCGAAATGGCGCATGCGCCCGGGCGCCATGGCCGAGCGCACGCGCGAGCAGGATGCGGTGCTCGACCGCGCGGTCGGGCTCGTCAAGCCGGGCGGGCGCATCGCCTACATCACCTGCTCGGTGCTTGCGGAAGAGAACGCCGACCGCGTCCACACCTTTTTGGGCCGCCATGCGGGGTTCGCCATCGTGCCGCCGGCCGAGATGGTGGATGCGCTCGGCGAGCGCGCCTATCTGTTCCGCCGGGCGGTGAGGCTCCTGGAGGAGGGGCTGCAGATGACCCC
>CAYVBN010000308.1:0-8750 GCA_964449645.1 uncultured Hyphomicrobiales bacterium | reverse complement strand
GAGGGCGAGTCGGCGGGCGGCAAAATCCTGGGGCGGGCGTGGGTCAACCACGTCCGTGACAACGAGCGTTTCATCGGTCTCGCCGGCGCAGTGGTGACGTTGGCGGCGCTCGCGGTGCTGGCGCTTTTTTTTGCGTCCGGGTGGCGGCGCGCCGCCGTGGTCCCGGTCGACACGCGCTTCGGCCGCGCACTCGCGGCGCTCGTCGCCTTCGTGCGCCACGCAGCGGCGATGCCGATCGCGGTCGCCGCGATCCTGCTGGTGGGGGACGCCTACGGGCTCGTGCCGCCGGCGATCCGCGGTCTCGGGCTGGCGCTCCTGGTGTCGGTGGCGGTGGCGAGCTTCGGACGCGCCGTCGCGATCGCCTTGTGCGCCCCGGCCGAGCCGGACCGCCGCATGATGCCGCTCGACGATCCGCGCGCGAACCTCGTCACGTTCTATGCGGCCTGGAGCGCCCGCGCGCTCGGCCTGACGATCTTCCTCAACGTGCTGCACAAGGCCGTGGGTGCGCCGACCTCGCTGACAGTCGCGACCAGCGCCGTGTTCGTTCTGGTGGTCGCGATCTTCCAGGTCCTGCTGCTGGTCCAGGTGCCCAAGACCGAGATGCACTTCGACGGCCGCATCAGCTTGCGCCTGCCGTGGCTGCGGGGCGCCGCCTGGCTGTTCGTCGCCGCGAGCGTGCTCGCGCTCGCCATTGGCTATGTCGGCTTCGCCGCCTTCCTGTCCGGCCGGCTGCTCACGGTGCTGGCCGTCGGCGGGGCGCTCTACGTGGCGCTGCGTTTCATCGATTCGCTCTTCAGCGAGGTGCTGACCGGCGACACCGATCGCGGCCGTACGCTTGCCGCGGCGCTCGGGCTCACCCCGCGCGGGCTCGAACTCGCCGGCACGCTGCTCTCGGCGGTGATCCGCCTGCTGCTCATCGTCGTCGCCGTCTTCCCGGTGCTCGGGCCGTGGGGGATCTTCGCCGCCGACGTGTTCGGCGCCGTGCAGGATTATGTATTCGGCGTCCGCATCGGCGAGGTCACGATCTCGCTGCGCACGCTGCTCGGCGCCTTTGCGCTCCTGTTCGTCGGCGTACTGGCGACGCGGGCGGCGCAGCGCTGGCTCGACGTCCGGTTCCTGCCCCGCACCGGCCTCGACCCCGGCCTGCAGCATTCGGTCTCGGCGCTGTTCGGCTATGCGGGTGTGATCGCGGCGATCGCATTGGTGCTGGCCGAACTGGGCATCGACCTGCAGAAGATCGCGTTCGTCGCCGGCGCGCTGTCGGTCGGCATCGGCTTCGGCCTGCAGTCGATCGTCTCGAACTTCGTGTCCGGCCTGATCCTGCTCGCCGAACGCCCGATCCGTGTCGGCGACTGGGTGGTGGTGAAGAACGACGAAGGTTACGTGCGCCGCATCAGCGTGCGGGCGACCGAGATCGAGACCTTCGACCGCGCGAGCGTGATCGTCCCCAATTCCGAGTTGATCACCGGCGTGGTCAAGAACTGGACGCACGCCAACACGCTTGGGCGCATCACCGTGAAGGTCAGGGTCGCCTACGACAGCGACCTCGACACGGTGCGCGATATCCTCATCGGCGTTGCCTGCGAACATCCACAGGTGCTGCAGACGCCGCCGCCGAGCGTGTATCTCCTGGCGTTCGGCGAGAAAGCACTCGAGTTCGAACTGCGCTGCATTGTCAGCAACGTGCAGTATTCGCTTGTGGTCAAAAGCGATCTCCACTTCGCGGTGCTGCACCGTTTCCGCAAGGCCGGGGTCGAAATTCCCTGTTCGTAGCGCGAAAGGACGCGCGCTCGGCGCGCGTGCCTCCGGCCGGCTGATTCATCTTTTGGCAACCGTCCGACCCGCATGGTCCGGCGCCATATCCGGAGATTTGCCCGATGCGTTCCCCGACCGCCGTGACGTTGCGTTCTCTCGCCGTCAGCCTCTGTGTGCTCGGGCTTGCGTCCTGCGCGGCCGACCGCGCGCCGCCGTCCGGGCAGCCGAGCTTCTACCGCAGCCTCGCCGAACCCGGCGCCGAACTCGATGCCGCCGCGGCGGCGTCGATGATCAGCGGCTATCGGCAGAACAACGGGCTTTCGACCGTCACGCTCGATCCCGAGCTGATGCGGCTCGCGAACGAGCAGGCGCACGTCATGGCGGCGCGCGACAAGCTCGACCATTCGCTCTCGCGTCCGTTCCGCGACCGCATGAAGGGTTCGGGCTTCGACGCCAAGGTAGCGGCGGAGAACATCTCGGCCGGCTATCACACGCTCGCCGAAGCCTTCTCGGGCTGGCGCGATTCGCCGCCGCATCGGGCCAACATGCTGCTCAACGGCGCGACCCGCATGGGGATCGCGGCGGTGTATTCACCGAAATCGAAGTACAAGGTGTTCTGGTCGCTGATCCTCGCCGCGCCGGATGAGAAGCGGGGGTGATTGGCGGCATCCTCACCTAAGGTGATATTGTGGTTGCTTGAACGGCCGCGAATGCTGCGCGCTCCCTCTCCCCGGTGGGGAGAGGGTTGGGGTGAGGGGGATCAGAACTCTCGATAGGCCAGTAACCCCTCACCCGGATCGCTTACGCGATCCGACCTCTCCCTCAGGGAGAGGCGAACCGAGTGCGTGGCAACGCTAGGGTAATTACCAGACGACCTGTTCAAAACACCCACAACGCCTCGGGCGAAAACTCCACCTGATGCTCGCCGGATGAGACCGGCGCCAGGGAATAGGCGCGCACGCTGAGCTTGCCACGCGTGAGCACGAGCTCCCATCGCTCGCCGAGATACATCTGTGTCTGCAGGGTCATCGGCACCCGGTTCGGCCCGGGTTCCTCGGCGAGCCGCACGCGCTCGAGCCGGATGATTCCAGTCGCGTTGCCGCCCGCAGGGGTTCCCGCCCGCGCGACGCCATCGAGGCGGATGCCTTCGACTTCGAGCACGGCGCGTTTTCCGGAACTCTCGACGAGCGTGCCGTCGAGCCGGTTGTTGCTGCCCATGAACTCGGCGGCGAACAGGGTCGCGGGCTCGTTGTAGAGCGCGAGCGGCGCGCCCTCCTGCTCGATGACCCCGCTGTTGAGCAAGGTGATGTGGTCGGCGATCGCCATCGCCTCGACCTGATCGTGCGTGACGACGAGCGCAGATAGCCCGAGTTGCACGATGAGCTGCCGCAGCCAGGCGCGCGCTTCCTCGCGCAGCTTGGCGTCGAGGTTCGACAGCGGCTCGTCGAGCAGGATCACCGGCGGCTCGTAGACGAGCGCGCGGGCGAGCGCGACGCGCTGCTGCTGGCCGCCGGAAAGCTGGTGCGGGTAACGCGCGCCGAGATGCGAGAGGCCGATCTGCTTCAGCGCGCGCTCGACGCGCTCCTTGATCTCCGCCGGCTTGGTGCCGCGCAGCTTCAGCCCATAAGCGACATTGTCGAACACCGTGCGGTGCGGCCACAGCGCATAGGACTGGAACACCAGCCCGAGCCCGCGCTTCTCGGCTGGCAGGTCGACGCGCGTCTTGGGGTCGAAGAACACCCGGTCGCCGATGCGGATCGTGCCGCGGTGCGGCGTCTCGAGACCGGCGACCGCGCGCAACAGCGTGGTCTTGCCGCTGCCGGACGGGCCGAGAAGGGCGACCACCTTGCCAGCGGGCACCGTCATCGACACGCCTTTAAGAATTTCGTTGTCACCGAGGCGCAGGCCGAGGTCGTGGACGAGGAGATCAGCCATGCAGACGCACTCCGAGCCGGACGGCGGCGGCAAGCCCGACGCCGATCATGACGACATTGACGACCGAAAGAGCCGAGACGAGATCGACCGCGCCGGTGCCCCATAGCGACACGAGCAGCGAGCCGATGACCTCGGTTCCGGGACCGAGCAGATAGATGCCGGTCGAATACTCGCGCACGAAGATGAGGAACACGAGCAGCCAGCTCGCGATCATGCCGGTGCGCACGAGCGGCAGCGTGATGTCGCGCCGCACGCGCATCTCGCTCGCGCCGACCGTGCGCGCCGCTTCCTCGAGCTCGGGGCCGACCTGCAGCAAGGTGCCGGACACGAGCCGCATGCCGTAGGCGAGCCAGACGATCGAATAAGCGAGCCAGATGGAGAACAGCGTCGATTTCAGCGGCGAGAGCGGCTTGACGAACAGGAACACCCACAGGAGCGCGAGGCCGGCAACGAGACCGGGCATCGCGCGCGGCATCATCACCAGGTAATCGACGACACGCGTCCAGCCCGACGGCCAACGGTGAATGGCGAGCGCGATCGCCGTGTAGCAGGCGACCGCCAGCGCCCCGCCGACGATCCCGATGGCGAGGGTGTTGAGGATGGAGCGGACGACGTTCGGATAATCAAGGATCTCGCGATAGTGCGCCAGCGTCAGCACGTCGGCGAGGTGCACACCTTCGCCCCAGGTGACGACGAACGAGCGCAGCGTGATGCCGGCAAGCGGCACCACGACGGTGACGATGAACCAGAGGGCGATCAGCGCGAAGGCCGGCCAGCGCCAGACGCCAAGCGGCAGCGGGGCGAGCCGCAGGCCCTTGCCGCGCACCGAAATGTAGCGCTGCGCCTGCCGCAGCAGCCGGCGCTGCAGATAGACGAGGGGCGCCGTCACGGCGACGATCACCACCACGACGACCGCCATGAGCTGATAGGAGGGCACGCCGAGCTTGTTGGTGAGCTTGAACAGATAGGTCGAGAGCACCAGCAGGCCCTGCGGATCGCCGAGCACCAGGGGCAGGCCGAACAGCTCGAAGCCGAGGAAGAACACGAGGACGCCGGCGAACAGGATGGCCGGCAGCACCATCGGCAGGCTCACCTGGACGGCGACGGCGAGCGGATTGGCGCCGCACACGCGCGCAGCTTCCTCGAGGTCGCTGCCGAGCCCGCGTAGCGCGGCGGCGGTGTAGAGATAGACATGCGGGACGTGCGTGAGGCCGGCGATGGCGACCAGCGAGGCGAGCGAATAGAGATTCCACGGCACCGTGCCGAACCCGTCCTTTGCCATGGTGGAGAAGATGCCGACCGGCCCCAGCGCCACCACGTAGCCGAAGGCGACCACCACCGCCGAGACGAAGATCGGGATCAACAGCATCGGCTCGATCCAGGTGCGGCCCGGCACGTCGGTCCGCACCATCAGGAAGGCGAGGCCGGCTCCGAGCGGGACGGCGATCGCCGCCATCCCGCCGGCGATGATGAGCGTCGTCTCGAACGCGACCCAGAAATCGTCGTCGCTAAAGACGAAGCTGTAGGCGTCGAGCCCGAACGTCGTGACCGGCTGGAAGAACGGACCCGACAGGAAGCTTTGATAGAAGACGAGCGACAACGGGGTGAGCACCGCGGCCGCAGTGACCGCGATGACGACGGCACGGAACCAGGTCAGCGACATGGCGGTCGAGCCGCTCCCCCGTTCGCCGGTCGGCGTTACTGCCCCTTCATGGCGGCCTGCCACAACTTCAGGAAGGCGAGGCGCTTCTTCTGGTCGAGCGTGGCAAGGAGGCTCTGGTCGATCGGGATCGGCCGTACCTTATCGCCGAGCAACTCGCCGACGCGCTTCGCTGTGGCCTCGCCCTCGACGTCGGTGCGCAGCGAATAAAGCTCGGCCTTGTTGGCGACGATCGTCTGTCCGCGCCGCGACAGCAGATAATCGAGGAACAGCTTGGCAGCGTTCGGGTTCTTCGCCTGCTTGGAGACGAAGGCGACGCGCGAGAGGACGAGCGTGTAGTCCTTCGGCAGCACGATGCCGAGGTTCGGGTCCTTCTTCTGGCGCGCGAGCGCGTAGGAGCCGAAGATGCCGTACCCGATCGTGTGCTCGCCCGAGGTGACGCGCTCCATCATGGCGCCGGCGCTGGTGTAGAGCTTGATGTTGACCTTGCCAAAGGCCTTGAACAGGTCGTGCGCCTGCGGGAAGTTCTTTTCGTCCTGATTGACGAACAGATAGCCGACGCCGGAACGCTCGGGATCATAAGCCGTCACCTTGCCCTTGTAGGCATCGGGCTTGCTGGTGAGCAGCTTGAGCAGCGCCGCGTGGTCCTGCGGGACGTCCGCGGCCGGGACCAGGCGCTTGTTATAGATGAAGCTGACCGGCTCGTAGGTCGTCCCGTAGGCTTCGTTCTTCCACACCGCCCATTTCGGCAGGGCGGGAATTTCCGGGGAGGCGTAGGATGTCGCGTAACCGTCGGCGACAAGCTTGACCTGCAGGTCCATGGCCGACGACCACAGCACGTCGGCCGTGCCGCTGCCGGCGGCGGCCTCGGCGATGAAGCGGTTGTAGAGCTCGGTGGAGTTGAGGTCGGAATACTCGACCTGGATGCCCGGATAGAGCGCCTGGAAATCCGAAATCAGCGGATGGGCCGCAGCCGCATCGGTCGTGGCGTAGACGACGACCTTGCCCTCCTTCTTGGCCGCATCGACGAGCTTGGCGTAATCGGCCGGATAGCCCTGCGGCGCCTGGGCGCTCGCGGCGCCGGCCCACAGCAGAGCGGCGCTGGCGGCCAGAACGAATGTTCTCATGAAGTCCTCCCGTTGAACGGCTTCTCGCAAGGCCGTTTGTAACCGTGCGTTGGCGGATGCTAGCCCAAGGCCGGCTTGTTCGACTAGTGAGGCGAAAATCCCGTGCCGGCCGGCGTGTCCGGTCAGCCGGCGAAGCCGCCGGCCTCGAGGAATTGCCGTTCTTCCGCGGTTGTCCCGCGCCCCAGCACCGGGTTGCGGTGCGGGAAGCGGCCGAACCGCCGGATGATGTCGGCGTGCTGTTCGGCATAGGCGAGGCCGTCCGTGTCCCCGGCCGCCGCGCAGAGCGCGATGCAGCGCTCCTGGTCGGCCAGGTCCTCCGCGTGCATGAAGGGCAGATAGAAGAACCGCCGTTCGGGCACCGCGATCACCCGGTCGAAGCCGCGTGCGATCGCCCGGTCGGCAACCGTGCGGGCGAGCGGATCGGCCGCGTAGGTGCGGGCGCTGCCGCGGAACATGTTGCGGGGGAACTGGTCGAGGACGAGGAGGAGCACGAGCGCGCCTTCGGGCGTCTCCTCCCAGGCCGCGAGCCGGCCGGCAACCGCCGCCTCGTAGGCGCCGAGAAAGCGCGTGCGGATCTCCGCGTCGAAGGCGTCGTCCTTGGCGAACCACCTGTCGGGACCGGCGGCGCGCCAGAAGGCGAGCACGTCGGCAGGCGACGGGCCGGCCTCCGCCGCCGTCACAGCCTCACCTCGCGTGCCAGCAGCCGCTGGTAGAGAGCCTGATCGAGCGGCACGAACGCCTGCTGCTGCGGATCGTTGAAATAGATCGGGTCGGTGGTGGCGCCGGGATCGAAGCCCTCCTTCACGAGGTCGAGCTTCTTCTGCTTGAACGTGGCGGTGACCTCGATCTCGCTGCGGATGCGCAGGAACAGCGGACGCGCATAGTCGGGCAACCGCCGCGTCAGGTGGGCGCGCAGCGCGGGCAGGTTGCAAGCGCCGGCGCAGACGACTGCGGCCATTCCGGCGCGGCCGTCGTAGCCCGGAACGTGAACCCCGTAGACGGTGGCTTCGCGGATGTCCGGGAACTCACCGAGCGCTTCGGCCACTTCGGTGGTCGAGACGTTCTCGCCTTTCCAGCGGAAGGTGTCGCCGATCCGGTCGACGAAATAGAAGTAGCCGTCCTCGTCCTGGCTCATGAGGTCGCCGGTGCGAAACCAGGCGTCGCCCTTCTCGAACACGTCCCGCAGGATCTTGCGTTCGGTGTCGGTGTGGTTCGCATAGCCCTCGAAACGATTCCCGGGCGCGGAGGAATCGTTGAGGATCTTGCCGATGGTCTCACCGGCCTCGTTGGGGGCGCAGGGGATGCAGAAACCGCGCGCGTCGCGCACCGGCTGCTCGGTCTCGACATCGAAGCGGATCACCGCGGTCGGGAAGCGCTTCGCCACGAACCAGGGGATACGCCCGATCGCCCCCGGCCTGCCCTCGAAGTTGAAGAGGTTCACGTTGCCCTCGGTCGCGGCGTAAAATTCCAGAATGTGCGGAATGCCGAACCGTTCCTTGAAGTCGGGCCAGACATCCGGCCGCAACCCGTTGCCGCAGCAGAGCCGAAGCCGATGCTTGCGCTCGTTCTCGGACGGCGGCGCGTTGAGGAGATAGCGGCACAGTTCGCCGATGTACTGGAATATCGTGCAGTCGTGCCGCACCACGTCGTCCCAGAACTCGCGTGCGGAGAATTTCTCGCGGATTACCACGGCGCCGCCTGCGACCAGCAGCGCGCCGGTCGCCACGAGGCCGCCGGCGCTGTGATAGAGCGGCAGGCAGTCGTACATCCGGTCCTCGGCGCGCGTGTCCATGACGCCGCGGAACCCGAAGCTCGCCAGCATGAGCCGGTAGTGATTGACGTTGGCGGCCTTGGGCAGGCCCGTCGTGCCGGACGTGTAGATGTAGAGCGCCTTGTCCTCGATCGTCAGGACCGGCGTCTCATGCGCGTTCAGCCGGTCGCCCGCAAAGCTCTCGACGTCGATGTCGATGCGCGCGGTCGCGCCCTTGGCGTCGCCGTGCGACCAGACCTTCGGCCGTGATTTGAGGAACGGAATGCAGCCGGTGAAGGCCGGCGCCAGTTCGGCCGCCACGATGACGTGCGTCGGCGCGACGACGTCGATGCAGTGGGCGAGCGACGGCCCGGTCAGGTTGGTGTTGAGGAGGGCGACGACGCCGCCAGCGCCGGTGATCCCGAGCCAGATGGCGAGATATTCCGGCCGGTTCGGCATCAGCAGGCAGACCGTCTCGCCCTTGGCGATGCGGTGCGCCTGCGCCCAGCGCGCGTAGCGGTTC
>CAYVBN010000307.1:0-2454 GCA_964449645.1 uncultured Hyphomicrobiales bacterium | reverse complement strand
TGGGGCCGGGGGTGAAGGTCGAGCCGTCGTCGGTGCTGAGCAGCTGACGGCCGCAGCCCGAGCAAGCCGGCCCAATCCAAGCCGGCCTGAACCCAGGCCGGTCCGGGTGGGATGCTACCGCCCGTGCCGGGACCGGTCGGGTATCGGGCCGCCAAAAGGCGGCTCCGATGCGCAGGTTGGTAGAAAGAGGCTTGGCAAAGGCCTGTGGACGTTCTAGATAACCGGTGTTGGGCGTGCCGGCCCTGAATGTCGGCGCGCCTTTGCGCGTCCTACGGAAAATACGGCAGTCAGGAATTCATTCCTTTTGGACATCCCGACGGGATTCATCTGAAGGGACGATCCGCCGATTGCGGTGATCCGGAGACGTGCGGCCATCCCGGCCAACCCGGGTGGCCAGTCCTGTCCGAGACTGCAGGCGCGGCGGCCCTGGCCGACGCTTAATCCTCACGGGCCTGCACAGACGGGTGAAGATCGGTTCCGGGGGCAACCCCAGACCGGTTCGGACCTCGAGTACCCGAATGCGGCATGCCGCCGACGGGGGGCAGGGCATGTGGAACGTCGTCCTGTCGACCCTTCGTTCGATCGGGACGGCATGTCGCAACCGGCGGCTTTCGTCTTCGGACACGCCGCCAACCTGAGAGAGCAAGCAGTGGATCGAGCGGCCAAGAAGGAGCTCGTCGCGACGCTCAATGAGGTCTTCAAGTCCTCGAACGTCGTGGTCGTCGCTCACTACGCCGGCCTGACCGTCGCCCAGATGCAGACCCTGCGCAGGCAGATGAAGCAGGCGGGCGCGTCAGTGAAGGTGGCCAAAAACCGTCTCGCCAAGATCGCTCTTGAAGGCACGGATGCGGCTACCGTCGCGCCCCTCCTCAAGGGGCCGACCGTGATCGCCTATTCGGGCGATCCCATCGCCGCACCCAAGGTCGCTGCCGACTTCGCCAAGGCGCACGAGAAGTTCGTGATCCTCGGCGGAGCGATGGGGACCACCGCCCTGAACCCGGATGGCGTGAAGGCGCTCGCCGCCCTCCCGTCACTCGACGAGCTGCGAGCCAAGATCATCGGGCTCGTCAACGCCCCGTCGACCAAGATCGCCCAGGTGCTCAATGCGCCGGCCGTCAAGGTCGCCCGCGTGGTTCAGGCTTATGCCGACAAGGGCGAAGCCGCGTGAGGCGCTTCGCACACTCGACTGGTTCGAACCTGAAGGAAGCATGATAAATGGCTGATTTGTCCAACATCGTCGAAGAGTTGTCGAAACTCACGGTGCTCGAGGCGGCGGAGCTCGCCAAGATGCTCGAGGAGAAGTGGGGCGTCTCCGCCGCGGCTGCGGTCGCGGTTGCGGCTGCTCCGGGCGCGGCCGCCGCGGCTCCGGCCGAAGAGAAGACCGAGTTCACGGTCGTCCTCGACGCCGCCGGCGACAAGAAGATCGAAGTGATCAAGGAGGTCCGCGCGCTCACCGGCCTCGGCCTCAAGGAAGCCAAGGACCTCGTCGAAGGTGCCCCCAAGACCGTGAAGGAAGGGGTTGCCAAGGACGAGGCCGAAAAGATCAAGGCCACTCTTGAAAAAGTCGGAGCGAAGGTCGAACTGAAGTGAGATCGACCTCAAGTCAAAGTGAGAATCAGCGTGCGGTTCCGGGAGTAACCACTCCCGGGATCGCCGTGTTCGCCGTTTAGGCGGCGAGCGTCCGGGCGGGACGCCCGGAGGGACGGCATCATACGGTTTCGGGGTACCCCGGACCGACATCAAGGCGGAGGTTTCGGGGACTCCGCCGATCACGACAGCTTCCGGACTGCGCCCGTTGCGGGCCGCCGGAAGACGCCGCCGCCAGAATCAGGCTGCGGACGGAGCGAGAGGCCACGATGGCACAGACGTTCACTGGTCGCAAACGGGTCCGTAAGTTTTTCGGCAAAATTCATGAAGTGGCGGAGATGCCGAACCTCATCGAGGTTCAGAAGGCGTCTTACGACCAGTTCCTGATGGTCGAAGAGCCGGACGGCGGCCGTCCGGACGAGGGCCTGCAGGCCGTGTTCAAGTCCGTGTTCCCGATCTCGGACTTTTCGAACACCGCGCTGCTCGAGTTCGTGCGTTTCGATTTCGATCCGCCCAAGTACGACGTCGACGAGTGCCGCCAGCGCGGCATGACGTTCTCGGCGCCGCTCAAGGTGACGTTGCGCCTGATCGTGTTCGACGTCGACCAGGAGACCGGCGCCAAGTCGGTCAAGGACATCAAGGAGCAGGATGTCTATATGGGTGACATCCCGCTGATGACCATGAACGGCACGTTCATCGTCAACGGCACCGAGCGCGTCATCGTCTCGCAGATGCACCGCTCGCCGGGCGTCTTCTTCGACCACGACAAGGGGAAGACGCATTCGTCGGGCAAGCTGCTGTTCGCGGCGCGCATCATTCCGTACCGTGGCTCGTGGCTCGACATTGAGTTCGACGCCAAGGACATCG
>CAYVBN010000306.1:0-12383 GCA_964449645.1 uncultured Hyphomicrobiales bacterium | reverse complement strand
ATTTCGCCGCATTGGTCGCGAGTTCGTGCAGCACCAGGCCGAACGGAGTCGCGAGATCGGCCGGGAGGATCACCTGGACGCCCTCGACACGAACGGCCGTGAGATAGGGCTTGAGCTGCTTGCGCGCGAGCTCGCACAGATCCGCGCCTCGCCAATTCGATTGAACCAGGAGATTGTGCGCCTCCGCGAGCGCCGTGAGCCGGGCATCGAAACTGCGGACGAACTCGCTCGTCGTCTGCTTGCCGCGCGCCGTCTGGTGCGCCATGGCCTGCACGACCGTCAGGGTGTTCTTCACCCGATGTGAGAGCTCGCGCAGCATCGTCTGCTGGCGCTGTTCCCAACGGCGGCGATCCGACACGTCGCGAGTGCTCTCGAGCACAAGCCGACGGCCCCCGACCGGATTGAGCTCCATGCGCGCCTCGACCGCGAGGTCTCGCCCATCCTTCGTTTTCTGACGCAGCTCGCCATTCCAGCTCCCGCTGCGCGCGAGTTCCTGCCTGAGCGCCGCGAAGGATGATCCCGGAACGGAGATCCCCAGGAGGTCCTCGGTGTTCCGTCCGACAGCTTCCTCGCGGGTGTATCCGTAGAGATCCTCGCAGCCGCGGTTCCAGTCGACGATCCCGGCGTCGAGATCCCAGACAAAGATCGGCTCGCGCGACAGCTCGACCAGGCGGATCTCCTGGCGCAACCGCTCCTCGCTGCGCCGGAGCGCGTCCTCCGTCTGGCGCCGATCGGTGACGTCGACGAATGTGATGACCACGCCGTCAATCTTGTCATCGACGGTGCGATACGGCCGCATGCGAATGTCGTACCAGCGGCCGTCGCGACTGGCGATCTCGCGTTGGATCGGTGCCAGGTTCGTGAGCACCGCGCGCGCATCCCGGATCAGGTCGTCATAGGCGAGCTGATGGGCAAAATCCGTGATCGGACGCCCTTCGTCGGCCGGCGTGACGCTGAAGAGCTCGGTGACGCGATCGGTGAAGCGCTTGATGCGCAGGCTCGAGTCCAGGAACAGAGTGCCGAAGTCAGTCGCCGCCATCAGGTTCCGCAGGTCGCTGTGGGCGCGCGAGATCGCCTCCAGCTTGAGCTTCAACTCGTTGTTGACCGTTTGCAGCTCCTCGTTGATCGACTGCAACTCCTCCTTGCTGGTTTCGAGCTCCTCGGAGGTGGAGCGATATTCTTCGTTGATCGACTGCAACTCCTCGTTGGCCGCGCGCAGTTCCTCGGTCGCCGCGTCCGACTCCTCGCGCACCGTGCGCAGCCGCATCTGCGTGAGCTCGAGCTCCTGGGTCAGACGCCGGACGGTCTCGTCCGTCACCTGCCGGTCGTCCAATTGAAGGTTTTCCGGGACCGATTCCCCCTCGATGAACATCACCACTGCGAACCGCGGCTCCGACGTGCCGTTCTCCTCGGTCGGCTTGACCTGCAAGTGAACGCGGCGCGGTGCGCCGTCGAAGCGCACCAGGATCGGGAGGCTGAGACTGGATTGGCGCTGTTCGAGCGCACGGTGCAGGGAGGACCGCAGCTCGAATCGGAGTTCCGGCCGAACCAGATCGGTGATGTCGCTGCTCAAGGGACCGCCCGACGGCAGGAGATAGCGGCCGGCGCTGTCCGAGAGATGGACGACCCGGTGGCCGCTGTCGACCAGGATGCTGGGCGGCGCGACCTGCTCGATGGCGCGGCGATGCAGTGCGGCCTCGCTGAGCACGGCCGCAGGGCTCGCCTGAGCGGAGACCGAGCCGAGGCGCTCGCCCACATGGATCGTGCCGAGCAAACGCGGCAGCGGCGCCGGACGTTCGCCCGCCTGCGCAGTCGACTGATATATCCGCGCGATGCGATCTACGCTGCGGAACAGGCCCGCAGGGTTGTCGGCCATTTCCGACGAACCGAGCAGCAGATAGCCGCCCGGATTGAGGGCGTAATGAAACGTGCTGCAGACCTGCTCCTGCAGGTCGCGATCAAGGTAAATCAGGACGTTCCGGCAGGAGATGAGGTCGACCCGCGAGAACGGCGGATCCTTGAGCACGTCGTGAAGAGCGAACAGCACGACATCGCGCAGTTCCTGCCGCACGCGATAATGATCGCCTTCCCGGATGAAGAACCGACGCAAGCGATCCTCGTTGACGTCCGCCTCAATAGCGGCCGGGAATCGTCCCTCGCGGGCGAAGGCAAGCGCCTTGGCGTCCAGGTCGGAACCAAATACCTGCAGGGTCGGACGAATGTCGTGCCGCGTCGCCTCCTCGAGCAACAGGATCGCCAACGTGTAGGCTTCCTCACCGGTGGCGCAGCCCGACGCCCAGACACGGATCGTATCGCTCGGCTGCCGGCCCTCGAACAGGTTCGGGATCACCTTCTTGCTCAGCGTCTCGAACACCTCGCCGTCGCGGAAGAAGGTGGTGACGGAGATCAGAAGATCGCTCAAGAGGGCCTGCGCCTCGTCGGGGCTGTCGCGCAGAACGTTATAGTAGCCTTTCAGATGGTCGGTCCGGGTGACCTGCATGCGGCGGGCAATCCTGCGCAGAACGGTCGAGCGCTTGTATTTCGAGAAGTCATGCCCGGTGCGAACGCGCACATGGGCCAGGATGCGGCGCAGCAGCTCCTCGTCGACCTCGGCGGCCGTCGGAGCCGTCGCGTTCTGCTTCATCTGGATGAGGTCGAGCAGCCGAGGAACGAGATCGCGGAGCGGCAGAACGAAGTCCGCGACGCCGGTCGCGACCGCGCTGCGCGGCATGGAGGAGTATTCCGCCTCGTCGGGGTCCTGCACCAGGATGATGCCACCCGCCTCTTTGACGGCGCGCACGCCGATCGCCCCGTCCGAGCCCGCCCCGCTCAAGACGACCGCGCAGCCGTCCCCCAGCTTTTCGGCGAGCGAGCGGAAGAACAGATCGATGGGGGCCCGCTGGCCGCGCGGCTCGTCGAATGCGAACGCCGAGATCTCGTGATTGACGAGTTGGAGCCGCCGGTCCGGTGGGATGACATAGACGTGGTCGGACTGCAGCTTCTCGGTTCCTCCGATCTGCAGCACTGGCATGCTGGTGCGCGCCGCGAGGACGCGCGGCAACTCGCTGCGGCGGCCCGGATCGAGATGCACCACGACGACGAAAGCGGCACCGGTCCGCGGAGGAATGGCTGCAAAAAATTCCTGGAGAGCCTGCACGCCGCCGGCGGAAGCCCCGATCCCCACGATCACCGGACGGCCGCTCGTCCCCTTCGTCGGCTGCTGTTCCTGATTGTTGCTTACGTCATCCGACATGGCGCCACTCCGCCCCCGAGGCATGCAGCAGCGCGAGACTATCGGAACTTCCCGGTAGCTGACAGCAATTCGTCAGTAATCCGAGCCAGACCGAAAGCTTCATGCCGCCCTCGAACGCTCCTGTCACGGAACCCAACTCCCAAGCCGTTCGTTCCATTGGTGGCGTTGCGAGGCTCGGTGGAGACCGATGTGGCGAATAGAGACATTGTTGCCATCGGGACCTCCGCCGGCGGTGTCGAGGCCCTGCTGTATCTGGCTAAAGCGCTCCCGCGGAATTTTCCCGCGTCCGTTCTGGTCACCATTCATCTGTCCGGTCAGTTTCGCTCTTCTCTGGACGAGTTGCTGACGCGGTCCGGTCCACTCCCCGCCACGTTCGCCGGCGAAGGCGATCCGCTGCGCAAGGGGCATATCTATCTCGCGCCGCCTGGGCGCCATCTCATCGTCGAGGCGGAGGGGCTGTCGCTCGGAGTAGGACCGCGCGAGAATAATGTCCGGCCGGCGATCGACCCGATGCTGCGCTCGCTGGCGTTGTGCTGCGGAACCCGCGGCATCGGGGTGGTTCTCACCGGGACGCTTGGGGATGGCGCCTCCGGGCTGTGGGCCTTGAGCCAGAGCGGGGGCATCACGGTGGTGCAGGATCCGCACGATGCCGCGTTTCCGGAAATGCCCATGACCGCACTCGATCGTATGCGCCCGGACCACGTCGCGCGTCTGGCCGACGTGCCGCGGTTACTGGAAGCCCTGGTGCAGCAGCCGGCAGGTCCCGCGGGACCAGTGCCCTGCACCCTGAAGTATGAGGTCCAAGTGGCCAGAACCGGACAAGGCAGCATGGAGGAAATGGACCGGATCGGCCGACGGTCCGTCCTGACCTGCCCGGATTGCGACGGCGTGATGTGGGAGATCGACGAAGGCGATCTCGTCCGCTACCGCTGCCACATCGGCCACGCCTATACGGCCGAACTGATGGCCCTCGCGCTCGATGAAAACCTACGGCGTGCGCTCGGCAGCGCACTGCGTACCATCGAAGAGCGCGTCGCCCTGATGGAGAAGCTGCGCCGGCAGGCGGTCGCCAGCAGGAGCCCGCTTGTCTCTAAGACCTGGGATCAGATGGCCTCCGAGCTGGAGGAGCAGGCGCAGGTCATTCGCGACACGATACGCCGCATGGAGGAACTCGTGGAGACCGCGAATGCCGACCAGCCGCCCGCCGTGGCCGCGTCCCAGGGCCGAACCTGAGCGACGGGCCGCACCCCCGCATTGCCCGTGCTGGCCGCATGATCCCGAAAGAGTGATGCCGGCGGCGTGGTAAATCGTGCTCGTATTCGAGTCGAGCGGACGAAGGATCAAGCGACCTTGCTCGAAGCGTAATTCCGAGCCGGACGCTGACCGATCAGATGTCCCGCGCGCCGCCGCGATGCGGCCGGGCAGCCACGCTCCGACGAGATGACGTATGACATCGCCGCCCCCGCCAGACGTGACGCGCTACAAGCCCGTGCGGCGCCTGATCCACCGCCATTCCGTCGTGGTGCGGGTGACGCACTGGACCGCGGTCGTGTGCATCGCGATCTTGCTGATGAGCGGACTTCAGATCTTCAACGCGCATCCGGCCCTCTACTGGGGCGAACGATCCGATTTCGATCACCCGCTGCTCAGAATGAGCGCGAGAAGCACGGGCGGTGATTTCGTTGGCGTCACCACCCTCTTCGGCCACAGCTTCCGGACGACCGGATGGCTCGGCGCCTCGACCGCACCGTCCGGGCGCATCACCGCACGCGGCTTCCCGGCGTGGATCACGCTGCCGAGCTACCAGGACCTCGCAACCGGACGCCGCTGGCACTTCTTCTTCGCCTGGCTGCTCGTCCTTATTGGCTCGGTCTATCTGATCTACAGCCTGATCGGCGGCCATGCCTGGCGCGACCTCACGCCTTCGCGCGAACAGCTTCACGGCATCGGCACGTCGCTCCGCGACCACGCACGCCTGCGCTTTCCGGAAGGAAAGGAGGCGGAGCACTACAACGTGCTGCAGAAACTCTCATACGTGTTCGTTGGGTTCGTTCTCGTGCCGGTGCTCGTGCTCGCCGGCCTTGCCATGTCGCCGGGCGTCGACTCCGTAGCCCCGCTGCTTCCCGACATGTTCGGCGGACGCCAGTCGGCACGGACAATCCACTTCGTGGCGGCGTTCTTGCTGGTCGGATTCGCGCTCGTCCACATCCTCATGGTGCTGCTGTCGGGGGTATTCAACAATCTGCGTTCGATGATCACCGGCAACTACGCGGTGACATACAAGGATGCGTCCGATGCCGACCGATCCCTTTAGCCGGCGCAAGTTCCTCGTGCGGGCCGGCGTCGGCGCAACGACGCTTCTTCTCGGCGGATGCGACGACCTCTCGCAGAATCCGACCTGGCGCAACGTTCTCTTCAGCGCGGAGAACCTGACATATCGGGCGCAGCGCGCGCTGCAGGCGCGCCCCACCCTCGCGCGCGAATATCCGGAAACGGATATCTCGCCGGACTTCCGGGCGAACGGCAGCACGGATCCGGACGACGCCGACTATCTCAAGGCCGCCCGGAACGGCTTCGCCGATTGGCGGCTCGGCATCGACGGCCTCGTCGAATATCCGGTGAAACTCTCCTTGGCGGATTTGCGCGGGCTCCCGTCGCGCACCCAGATCACGCGGCACGACTGCGTCGAGGGGTGGAGCTGCATCGGCAAATGGACCGGCGCGCGGCTGGGGGCCCTGCTCACGCGGGTCAAGCTCAAGCCGAACGCGCGATTCCTCGTGTTCCACTGCGCCGACACCCTGGAGAACTCGCTCGACGGGCCGATCAAATATTACGAGAGCATCGATCTGATCGACGCCTATCATCCGCAGACGATCCTCGCCTACGAGATGAACGACCGACCGCTGCCCGTCGCCTACGGGGCTCCGCTGCGCCTGCGCGTCGAGCGCCAGCTCGGCTACAAGATGGCGAAATACATCATGCGCATCGAGGCGGTCGAGACGCTCGCCCCGATTGGGGACGGCAAGGGCGGCTACTGGGAAGACCGCGGATACGAGTGGTACGCGGGGATCTGAGAGACCCTTGCGCACGCCGGGGCCGAAACTCGGCAACCGATGGCTTCAGCCGCAGCTCTCGACGTGTGCGGGCCGCGCCACAACGTCGTGACCCAGGCGGCAAAGCGGCAAACCGCGGCCATTCCGGCGTCTCCAATCCTCTCGGTACACCTGCACATTGGACCAGGGTCCAATTGGTCGTACCCCGCGACCGGCGTAGGAGGAGGTCACGGGAGGGACCGTGGGGGCGTCGCTGCGCCGGAAGTCCGGGCAACGACCTGCGCCAAAAAGAGGAGCCTCCCATGGCCATCAACCTCGTTTCAATCGTCATGCAGTTTCTGACGCCCGACATGATCGGACGGATTGCGTCCATGCTCGGCCTCGACCGCAATACCGCCCAATCCGCGGTCGGCGCCGCGGTGCCGGCTCTGATGGCCGGGCTCGCCAACACCGCCGCCCAGCCCGGCGGCGGACAACGACTCGCCGAAGCCGCGACACAGCAGAGCGGCGCGCTCGACAGCTTCTCGCGCGTGCTCGGCGGGGCGGATCAGACCTCGTTCATCGAGCGCGGATCGCAGATGCTCACGTCGCTGTTCGGCGGCCGCGAACAGGGTGCGCTCACCGCGGCACTCGCCAGGTTCACCGGCCTCGACCAGAGCTCGGTCGGGTCGTTGCTCGGAATGCTGGCCCCGGTGGTGATGGGGACCGTCGCGCAGCAGACCGCGGGACGCGGGCTCGATGCGAGCCGCATCACCGATCTGCTCGTCGGTCAGAAAGACAACATCGTGGCGGCGCTGCCCCCGGGCCTCGGCAATCTGCTCGGCGGAACGGGTCTGCTCGATTCACTCGGCACCACGGCGCGCAGCACGGCGAGCGCAGCGAACGACACCGCGCGGGCCGCCGCGTCGAGCGGCAGCCGAATGGCCGGTGACGCCTCCCGCCGTGTGGCCGGCGGGGCGGCCCCTTCGGCCAACTGGGCTTACTGGCTGATTCCGATCGCGGCGGTCGCGGCGTTCCTGGTCTATTTCGCGTCGAGACCGGGCGAGGAACCGACCGGCGAGGGAACCCCGGCCGCGCAGAGCGTGACGCCTGCCGGGGCCAATCTCGGCAAGCAGGTGAGCGATACGCTGAGCAGCGCGCGGACGACGCTCGACGGGGTCACCGATGCGGTGACCGCAAGAGCCGCGCTGCCCAGGCTTCAGGAGATCACGGCGGAGATCGACAAGGTCAGCGCGCCCATCGCGCAGTTGTCACAGGAGCAACGAAACTCGATTGCCGGCATAGTCCATCCGGTGATGGGGCCGCTCAACCAGAGCTTCGACAAGGTGCTCGCCACCCCGGGCGCCTCCGAGGTGCTGAAGCCGACCATCGACGGACTGAAGGCGAAACTCGCGGGATCGTTTCAATCCGCACCAGGCCGCTGAGCGGAGAAACCGGCCAGGGTCTCGTGCGGACACCGACGGAATGAAGGATGCCACGGGCCGCAGCGCGAGCGAATGGCCTGCGGCGAGGCGGCCGCCATGCGGGTGACGTGGGTTCGTGCGACGCGGGTTCGTGCGATCGGTGTTCTGCTGGCGGTCGCGTTCCTTCCTGCGGCCGGTCGCACTCAGCCGGCCGATCCGCTCCCGTCGAAAGAGCTGGTGATCGCCACCAAGATCGCACCGCCCTTCGTGATAAAGGACGCGGACGGATCGCTGCACGGGATCAGCATCGAGTTGTGGCATCGAATCGCCGACCGGCTACATCTGCGTTACCGATTCTCCGAGCAGCCCACCGTTCCGGCCCTGATGGTCGGGACGGCGGAGGAATCGTTCGATCTCGCCATCGCGGCCGTCACGGTCACGGCCGAGCGCGACCGCATGGTGGATTTCACCCAGCCGTTCTACTCCACCGGTCTCGGCATCGCGGTGGCGATGAACGAAAGCCGGTGGACGTCGATCACGCGCGTCCTCACCTCGTTCGGCTTCATCCAGGCCGTGCTGGCGCTGGTGGGCATCGCTATGGCGGTGGGGGTCGTCGTCTGGCTGTTGGAGCGGCACAAGACCGCACACTTCAGCGGCGGGACAAGGGGCCTCGGCACCGGGCTCTGGTGGTCGGCGATCGCCATGACACAGGCGGGGGCGGCACAGAATGCGCCCGCCACCCTGCCCGGCCGTATCGTGGCGATCGGCTGGATGATCGCCTCCGTGGTGACCATCGCGGTCTTCACGGCGGGCATCACCTCGACGCTCACCCGGCGAGAACTGCAGGGCCTGGTACACGGCGTCAACGATCTGCGCTCCGTTCGCGTCGGCGCGCTGCTGGCTTCCGCCACCACAGGCTATCTCGACCGCCAGCGCATTTCTTATCGCGGATTCACCAGCCCGCAGGACGGCCTCAAGGCGCTGCAGGCGGGCCGTATCGACGCGTTCGTCTACGACAAGCCGCTGCTGACGTGGCTCGTCCTGCAGGATTTCTCCGACACGCTGCGCGTCCTCGACACCACGTTCGACACCCAGAACTACGCCATCGCCTTGCCGAAGGGCAGTCCTCTGCGCCAGAGGCTCGACGCGGCCCTGCTCGAGGAGATCGAGAGCGATAGCTGGCAACAGACGCTGTTCCAATACCTGGGCAGGAAGTAGCCGGGCCGGACGGTCGCACCAAATTTCCGCGCCTGCATGGCCCTTCCGGGTCCCACGTGGCATTCAATCGCGGTGATCCGTTCCGATGGCCTTGAATCGCGCGCGGCGCGTGATCTGGTTGATCGCTGCGATGTTGCCGATGCGATCGATGACGGAACGACGTCAACAGGCATTGGTCTAGATCAGCCGCAGCCCTTTCAGGCTCGCGTGGCCCTCCTTGCCGACGATGATGTGGTCGTGCACCGAGATGCCGAGCGGCTTGGCGATGTCGATGATCTGCTGCGTCATCTGGATGTCGGCATGCGAAGGCGTCGGATCGCCCGAAGGATGGTTGTGCACGAGGATCACCGCGGTGGCCGAGAGCTCGAGCGCGCGCTTGACGACCTCGCGCGGATAGACCGGCGTGTGGTCGACGGTGCCGACCTGCTGCACCTCATCGGCGATGAGCTGGTTGCGCTTGTCGAGGAACAGAATGCGGAACTGCTCCTTCTCGGCAAAGGCCATGGCGGTCCGGCAATAATCGAGCACCGCGGACCACGACGAGAGCGCCGGCCGCCGCTTGACCTCGCCGCGTGCGAGGCGTGCGGCCGCCGCCTGCACGATCTTGAGCTCGGCAACGGCTGACGTGCCGAGACCGGGGGTTTCGGCAAGCCGGGCGGCGGGCGCCGCGATCACCTCGGCGAACGAGCCGAAGCGGGCGATGAGCGCCTTGGCGATCGGCTTGACGTCGCGGCGCGGAATCGCGCGAAAGAGAACGAGTTCGAGCAGCTCGTAGTCCGCCAGCGCGTCGCTGCCAGCCTCCAGAAAGCGCGCGCGCAGCCGCTCCCGGTGGCCGTGGAAGTGCGGCGGAGCCTCGGCGAGACCATTGGCTCGCGTACCCTCGGACGTTCGGTCGGCAGATTTTCGCGTGGTCATCGGCAGCCCGGACCGGTGCAGAAGCACCTCCCCGCCAGAATGGCGGCAAGACGCGGCTGTTGCAATCGGGGACGCGGCGCGCCGCGCCGCGAGAGGCGCCCACAAAGGGCCTCATCTCTCGCCGATCCTGACATCGCGCAGGCCCTGCCAGCTTTATGGCACGCCACCGCGCGCCCTGCCTCAACCACCGGGGCAGGCAAGGAGCCGCCCGACATCGCTGTCGAGGCCACATGGCCTCCGACCATGTCACATGCGCGGCTCCCGGATCGTCCTATCGGTGCCGACCCATTGTCGACGTCGTGACACAACGCGAGGACATCATGAAACAAAGGCTGAATCCGACCGCCGTCGCCCCCGAAGGGCTCGCCGCCCTGATGGGCGTCGAGTCTTATGTCGAAAAGAGCGGTCTCGACCACAAGCTCGTTCTGTTGGTGAAAATACGAGTCTCCCAAATCAACGGTTGCGCCTACTGCCTGCACATGCATACGGAGGACGCACGCAAGCTCGGAGAATCGGAAGCGCGCATCTATCTGCTCAATGCGTGGCGCGAATCGGAGCTCTATTCGGAACGGGAGCGGGCGGCCCTGGCCTGGGCGGAATCGCTGACGAACATCTCGGTCACACACGCCCCGGACGATGTCTACGAGGCCGCGCGGCGCCAATTCTCCGAAAAGGAAATGGCCGACCTGTCGATCGCCATCGCGATGATCAACGCCTGGAACCGTCTGGCGATCGGCTCACGGACGGTCCATCCGGCCGATCTCAAGAAGGCTGCGTGACCGCAGCGAGTCCGGCGCCCCGTTGCCGCCGCATCGATGCGGCGGCGACGGCGCTTACGTTCGAAGGCTGGGGGCGTCTCACCCCACGGTGTAGGGCGGCTTGTCGAAGCCCTTGGGCGAGAGCGTGAAGATCTCGACGCCCTCTTCGGTCACCCCCACGGTGTGCTCGAACTGCGCCGACAGCGAGCGGTCACGCGTCACCGCGGTCCAGCCGTCGGAGAGCACCTTCACGTGCGGACGGCCCAGGTTGATCATCGGCTCGACGGTGAACAGCATGCCGGGCTTGAGCACGATGCCTTCGCCCGGCCGGCCGATGTGCACGATGTTCGGCTCGTCGTGGAACAGCCGGCCGAGGCCATGGCCGCAGAAGTCGCGCACGACGCTCATGTGCTGACCTTCGACGAAGGTCTGGATGGCGGCGCCGATGTCGCCCGTGGTGGCGCCCGGCCGGATCACCGCGATGCCGCGCATCATCGCCTCGTAGGTGACCTCGATCAACCGTTCGGCCCGGCGCGGGATCTCGCCGATCGGATACATGCGGCTCGAATCGCCGTGCCAGCCGTCGACGATCAGGGTCACGTCGATATTGACGATATCGCCCTCCTTCAACGGCTTCTCGTTCGGGATGCCGTGGCAGACGACGTGGTTGACCGACGTGCAGGTGGATTTCGTGTAGCCGCGATACATCAGGGTCGCCGGGATGGCGCCATGGTCCATGGCGAAATCGAACACGAAGCGGTCGATATGGTCGGTTGTGACGCCAGGGACGATTTCGGGGACGAGCGCATCGAGGCATTCGGCCACGAGCCGCCCGGCCTTGCGCATGCCGGCGAAGGCTTCGGGGCCGTAGATCTTGATTTGTCCGGTTTTGCGGAGCGGCGCGATGGCCGCATCGACGTAGGTCATGGGTCTCCTGCGGGCTCGGGCCGCATATTTCACGAAAATTTATGCGAATAACCGGTCGGCGCAAGAGCGGCCGGCGCAGGGCTTCATCGCGAATTCGGCATGATTCGGGATGAATCCGCCCGAAAAACGGGGTCCGCCCTCGGATTTCCTCCTTAATCGAGGATCGGCACCGGCCCGGCCACCGAAATGCCCACGCAATCGAGCGCACAGCGATAGGCGAGCGCCTCCACCCCGGCCGCCCGGGCGCGGTCGAAGGCACGGCCGTAGGCCGGGTCGATGTCGCGGGCGAGCGCGAAGCGCTCCGCCGAACCGATCTGGATCAGGAAGAGCATCACGGCGCGGCCTCCCGCGGCGACCACGGCGGCGAGTTCATCGAGATGCTTCGCCCCGCGCGCCGTCACGGCGTCGGGGAATTCGGCGAGCCCCTGACGCCGCATCAGGTGCACGTTCTTCACCTCCAGGAAGCAGGACGGACGTGCGGGATCTTCGAGCAGGAAGTCGACGCGCGAATTCTTGCCGTAAGCGACCTCGCGCCGAATCGAGGCGTAGCCCGCGAGCTCCGGGATCAGGCCGGCGGCGAGCGCTTCCGCGACCAGAAGATTGGGATGAGCGGTGTTGACCCCGACGATTTCGACGCCTGTGCCGAAGTCCACTTCCACCAGTTCCCACGAATAGGCGAGCTTGCGCTTCGGGTTGGCGGATTTCGAGAGCCACACGCGCGCCCCCGGCGGCACCAGGCCGAGCATCGAGCCCGGATTGGCGACGTGCACGGTGATCTCCTCGCCGGTCGGCAGCACCACGTCGGCGAGGAAACGCTTGTAGCGACGCAGGAGCGTGGCGGGGATGAGCGGATCGG
>CAYVBN010000305.1:0-2389 GCA_964449645.1 uncultured Hyphomicrobiales bacterium | reverse complement strand
CCGTATCGGCCTCTGCTACAGTCCCGAGTTCATTGCGCTCGGCAGCGTCATCCATGACATGCTCAATCCAGACATGGTGCTGATCGGCGAGAGCGACGCTCGCGCGGGCGACCTCCTGGAGCAAATCTATCGCAGCACCTGCGATAACCAGCCAGCCATCCAGCGGATGAACTTCGTCAACGCCGAGATCACCAAGATCGCGGTGAACACGTTCGTCACCACCAAGATATCGTTCGCCAACATGCTGGCGGATATTTGCGACCGCCTGCCGGGCGCGGACGCGATGACGGTGACGGGCGCGCTCGGCGAAGACACGCGGATCGGATCGAAATATCTCAAACCCGGTCTCGGCTACGGCGGTCCGTGCTTCCCGCGCGACAACGTCGCGCTCGCCGCGATGGCGCGCAAGCTCGGCGCCCATGCCGACATCGCCGAGGCCACCGACCGGATCAATCACCTGCAAGTCGATCGAATCGTCCGGTTCGTGCGCGACCGTCTCGGTTCGGGAACCGTCGGCGTGCTCGGCCTCTCCTACAAGCCGCAGACGGCGGTGGTTGAGAAGAGCCAGGGGATGGCTATCGCAGCACGCCTCGCCGATGAGGGCTACCGTGTCGTGGTGTTCGACCCGTCCGCGATGGAGACCGCGCACTCCGATCTGCGTGGAAAGGTGGAAGCCGCAGCCGATGCAGAGGCCTGTGCGGCACAGTCGGATCTGCTGGTGATCACGACACCGTGGCCCGAGTTCAGGGAACTGCCCAAACAGGCCCTCCTCAGGGCGCGCGGTGGCCGCCTGCCGGTCGTCGACTGCTGGCGCCTGTTGGCGCCAGACCTTGCCGATGCGGTGGACCTGATCTATCCGGGCACGGGCGCACAGTTCCCCTCGCCTCACGCCGAGAGCGCGGGCGAGAGGACGCTCAAGGTGTCTCACGGCTAGCGCATGATCCGACGAAGGGCGGGCGGTCCGCCGGGAGATCATGTGCCAGTTCATTTGCTGAGAGCGCGATTTTAGGCAAAGCCGGTATCCACGTTTGCGGATCCGCGCTCGAAACGAACGAAGTCCTGTCGGGATTCAGGGGGAGGACATGCGTAACCAGAAATCCGACGATCTCGTCGTCGTGACAGGAGCGGGCGGCTTCATCGGCGGCTGGCTCGTGCGCCGTCTGCTGGAGCAAGGCTGCGGGCGCGTCCGGGCAGTCGATATCAAACCGACCGAGGAATGGTATCAACTCTCCGCCGAGGCCGAGAACATCGTTGGCGATCTGCGCAACCGCCGCGCCTGCGAGACAGCCTGCCGCGGCGCGTCGGTCGTCTATAATCTCGCCGCCGATATGGGCGGAATGGGCTTCATCGAGACGCACAAGGCCGAGTGCATGCTCTCGGTGCTCATCAACACCCACATGCTGATGGCGGCCCGCGAAGCGGGCGTGAGCCGTTATTTCTACTCCTCCTCGGCTTGCGTCTATGCCGCTGGCAAGCAGACCTCCGCCGATGTCACGGCCTTGCGCGAAGAAGATGCTTATCCGGCGGAGCCCGAGGACGGCTACGGTTGGGAGAAACTGTTCTCGGAGCGCATGTGCCGGCATTTCCGCGAGGATTACGGCGTACCCACCCGGATCGCGCGCTATCACAACGTCTACGGTCCGTTCGGCACCTATGACGGAGGCCGCGAGAAGGCGCCCGCCGCGATCTGTCGCAAGGTGATCGAGGCCAAGCTCAGCGGTCGTCACGAAATCGAGATTTGGGGTGACGGCGAGCAGACCCGAAGCTTCATGTTCATCGACGACTGCATCAAGGGCACGCTCGACATCACGGCGAGCGACATCCTCGATCCCATCAACCTCGGTTCTTCGGAACTCGTCACCATCAACCGGCTTGTCGACGTGGTGGAGAATATCGCCGGCATTACCCTGCGGCGGACCTACAAGCTCGACGCGCCGAAGGGCGTGCGCGGTCGCAACTCGGACAATACGCTGATCAAGAAACTGCTCGGCTGGGAGCCCTCGATCCGCCTCGAGGACGGCATGGAGCAGACGTACCGGTGGATCTACGACGAGATGACCCAGCCCGCGTCGGCTCCCAAGCGGGCCTACGTCTGAGCGCCTGCGGCGCAGGAGCCCGTCCCGTCGCCGCCATCCGGCTGCCCGCGCCGGCATTCACGGAAGCCGGCGGATTTTCCTATCGGACGCGCGGCAAGGTCGCGGCAACGGCGAAGGCCGACGAGATGGAGCCCGCGGTCGATGCGGCGCGCGGCCCGGACAGTTTTCGATGGTGCGGCCGGCGGCGCCCGACGGGAGAGGACGTGAATGGATGGCGTCGAGTGGGACAGTCCGCGCAGGCCTCGATGTGTCCCTCACCCGGCAACAATCTTGATTTTCCAGAGGAATTCGTG
>CAYVBN010000304.1:0-11031 GCA_964449645.1 uncultured Hyphomicrobiales bacterium | reverse complement strand
TATACGACGCCCCCGATCGCGCTCCGCCGCGTCGGCATCTTGTCGCGCACCACCCACGTGTCGGCCGCCGGGTCGTACATCTCCGTGAGATCGATGTTGTTGCTGCCGTTGGAGATGAATGCGGAGCCGATGCGGCCGCCGATGGCGTAGATCTTGCCGTCGACCGAGGCCGTCGCGTGGTGGTTGCGCGCGACGAGCATGGACCGGCGCTCGCGCCAGGTGTTGGTCGCCGGATCGTACTCCTCGACGGTGGCCACCACGTTCATCGGCCGCTGCGGGTGGATCGAGGTTTCATTCGTCCCCGGCAAAGTCGTCGCCCCGCCGACGACGTAGATCTTGCCGTTTGCGACCGCAGCACCCGCCGCTCCGCGCTTGGTCGGCATCGGCGCCAGCGCCTTCCAGGCATCGTTCGCCGGGTCGTATTCCCAGGCATTGTTGATCGGCACCCAGGCGGGCGGGCCAGAGTCCGGCAGGGTGAACCCGCCGAAGGCGTAGATCTTGTCGTTGAGGACCGCGAAGGCGACGTGATGCGAAGGCAGCGCCATCGGCTTCTTCTGGGTCCATTTGTCGGCCGCCGGGTCGTATTCGTAGACCATCGCGAGCGGCTTCCAACCCGGCCCCAGGCCGCAGAAGACGTAGAGCTTGCCGTTCGCAGCCGCGCCCAGCACCTCTTCGGCGCCCTGCGGGAAGGGTGCGAGCGTCGTCCATGGATTGGCGGCGGTCGGTGCGCGCGCTGGCGCCTGCGCCATCGCCTGATGCGAAAGTGCCGCAACGGCAGCAAACGCCGCCGCGCCGAGAAGACCGCGGATCACCCGCGTCGTCCTGGGCATGTTTCTCTCCCTGATAAGTTGTTCTGGATCCCGAGTCGTGCGCTCGGCCTCTGGGGCATCGCGTGCCCTCATTGGCTGTAGGCCGTTTTGGGGCCTTTCTCAACGGGACCTGCTCTCAACGGGACCTGCGCCAACCGAATCGACTCCGGGCGGCTTCGTGCCGCCAGCACGTCGACTTTGGGATCATTGCGCCCCTATGCCGCGTCTGCCGACAGGCGCGACCAGATAAAGGCCGGGGATGTGGAATCGTCTGGGAAAACCTGTCCGCTCAGCCTGTTAGACGGCCCGGCTGAGGTGCAGAAAGCCGGCTCGCCTGGCGCTCCGGCAACCCTGCTCTAAGTAGTTTTTTACGCTTTTCCACTAGATTATGAAGGACATGAGCAGGTTTTTTCAGGTTGTGACTACGTGGTGCCCATAGTCTCTTGATCTTCCCCGGACGGTTTTACGGCGAGAGCGAATGATTTCACGCGCCTCCGTCATCGACGAACTCGAACACGTCATCGAGGACGGGTCGAGCACCCGACACTCCGATATCGCCCGGCGCGTCACGGATCTGTTCGTCACGGGCGCGGAGCATTTCAGCGAGGAACACGTCAGCGTTTTCGCCGAGGTCATGGAGCGTCTGATCGACAAGATCGAGACGCGCGCCCTGATCGAACTCGGGGAGCGCCTCTCCGCGGTGCGCAACGCGCCTGCGACCATCATGCGGCGGCTCGCGAACGATGACGAGATGGCGGTGGCCGGGCCGGTGCTCTCACGCTCGGAGCAACTGTCCGACGACGACCTCGTCTCCATCGCCGAGACCAAGAGCCAGGCCCATCTCCTGGCCATCTCCAACCGCAAGACGTTGCCCGAGAGCGTGACCGACGTGCTCGTCCGTCGCGGCAACGGCGAAGTGGTCAGCCAGGTGACCGGCAACATCGGCGCCAAGTTCTCGGAATCGGGTTTCGGCGCTCTGGTGCGCCGTGCCGAAGCCGACGGAACGCTTGCCGAAAAGGTGGTGCAGCGGCCGGACATTCCACCCCACCTCCTATGCAAGATGGTCGTCGATGCGACCGAAACCGTGCGGCGGCGCCTGCTCGCGGCGGTGCATCCCGCCCTGCGCGCGGATATCCAGAAGGTGATCGAAGAGGTGTCCGGGCGCGTTGCGGAGGAACTGTCCGAGCGCCGGGACTATGCCCATGCGACGCGTCAGGTTCTGTTGGCCTACCCGGACGGACGCCTGACCGAGCGCGACGTCCTGACCTTCGCGCTCGAAAGACGGGTGGATGAAACGGTCGCCGCCCTGTCGCTCGCGAGCGCCGTCCCGGCCGACATCGTCGATCAGCTCATGAACGACAGCCGGGCCGAGCCGGTGCTCATCATGAGCAAGGCGCTCGGCTACGGGTGGCCGACGGCGCGTGCGATCCTGCAATTGCGCGGCAACGTCCGCCTTTCGCCCGACGCGATGACGGAAGCCTGCGACGAATTCAATCGCCTCTCGCGCTCCACCGCCCAGCGGGTGCTGCAATACTGGCTCATCAAGCAGAGTGGTCCCGGGGCGTCCGGAGCATCCGACTGACATACCGCCAGCCAGCCTCCGGCCGCGGTTTCGCGCTCTGCCAGCCCAAAGTTCTTGATATCGGACGGCCCCGCAGCTACCTCCCTGCCGTTCAACCCCAGGCTACGACATGGATGATCTCCGCTCGCCGAAGGTGAGCTTCGTCTCGCTCGGCTGTCCCAAGGCGCTCGTCGATTCCGAGCGCATCGTCACCCGCCTTCGCGCCGAGGGCTACGAGCTGACGCGCCGGCACGACGGCGCGGATCTGGTGATCGTCAACACGTGCGGGTTCCTCGACAGCGCCAAGGCCGAGTCGCTCGAGGCGATCGGGACCGCGCTTGCCGAGAATGGCAAGGTCATCGTGACGGGCTGCATGGGCGCCGAACCGGAGGAGATCACCGCGCGGCATCCCGGCGTCCTCGCTGTCACCGGACCGCAGCAGTACGAGAGCGTGGTCGAAGCGGTCCACCGGGCGGTCCCGCCCAAACACAGCCCCTTCCTCGACCTGCTGCCGCCCGAGGGGATCAGGCTGACGCCGCGCCACTACGCCTATCTGAAGATTTCCGAAGGCTGCAACAACCGCTGCACCTTCTGCATCATCCCGCGCCTGCGCGGCGATCTCGTGTCGCGGCCGGCCGCCGACGTGCTGCGCGAAGCCGAAAAGCTCGTCGCCGCCGGCGTCAAGGAACTGCTCGTCATCTCGCAGGACACATCGGCCTACGGGGTCGACCTCAAATATGCCCCGAGCGTCTGGCGGGAGCGCGAGGTGCGGGCGAAATTCCTCGATCTCTCGCACGCCCTCGGCGAGCTCGGGGCATGGGTGCGGCTGCACTACGTCTACCCCTACCCGCATGTCGACGAAGTCATCCCGCTGATGGCCGAGGGCAAGGTCCTGCCTTATCTGGACATTCCGTTTCAGCACGCCGCGCCCGACGTGCTGCGGCGGATGCGCCGCCCGGCCGCGCAGGAGAAGACGCTCGAGCGCATCGCCCGCTGGCGCGAGATCTGTCCGGACCTCACGCTTCGCTCCACCTTCATCGTCGGCTTTCCGGGAGAGACCGAGGAGGACTTTTCCGCCCTGCTCGACTGGCTCGACGCGGCGAAGCTCGATCGCGTCGGCTGCTTCCGCTACGAGCCGGTCCGCGGCGCTGCCGCGAACGATCTTGCGGCCGCCGTTCCCGACGAGGTCAAGGAGGAACGCTGGCATCGTTTCATGCAGCGCCAACAGGCGATTTCGGCGCAACGGCTGAAACGAAAGGTCGGCACGCGCCAGCCGGTCATCATCGACACGGTCGGGCCGAATGGCGCGAAGGGGCGCACCAAGGGAGACGCGCCCGAGATCGACGGCGCGGTCCACGTCACGAGCCGGCGGCCGCTGCGGGTCGGCGAGATCGCGACGGTGAAGATCGAGCAGGCAAACGCCTACGACCTGCACGGAACGGTCGTCGGCTTCTGAGCAAGCGTCAGCCGGGTTCGCCGACGACCTCGCCGACGACCTGGACCACTGCGCGCGTGAGCTGCGCCAGTTCGTCCATGCCGATCGTGAAGGCGGGCGTCAGATAGAGCACCGACCCGAACGGGCGGACGAACACGCCGAGCGCGACGAAGCGGCGCCGCAGCGCGTCCAGGTCCGGGATGCGGTCGAGCTCGACGGCCCCGATCGCGCCCAGAACGCGCACGTCCTTGACGCGCGGCAGTCCGCGGCAGGCTGCGAGATCGCGCGCTAGCACCTCGGAGATCGCCTTGACCTGCTCCAGCCGCGGCTCCCGCTCGAACAGGTCGAGCGAGGCGTTGGCCGCCGCGCAGGCGAGCGCATTCGCCATGTAGGTCGGCCCATGCATCAGCGCGTGCATCGGATCGTCCGACCTGAAGGCATCGAACCCCTTGTGCCGCGCGACGGTCGCGGCCAGTGGCAGGGTCCCGCCGGTCAAGGCCTTCGACAGCGTGATGATGTCGGGCACGACGTCCGCCGCCGCACAGGCGAACATCGCGCCGGTGCGGCCGAAGCCGGTGAAGATCTCGTCGAAGATCAGCAGCAGGCCGTAACGATCGGCGGCGGCGCGCAGCCGGCGCAGCACGGGCGCGTCGTGCATCCGCATGCCGCCCGCGCCCTGCACCAGCGGCTCGACGATGATGCCGGCGAGATCGCCGGCGTGCCGTTCGAGCGTGCGTTCGAAGGCCGCGGCGGTTTCCGCGTCATGCGGCAGATCGACGATAAGATGTTCCGGCAGCAATCCGCGAAACAGTCGGTGCATCCCCTCGTCGGGATCGCAAACCGCCATGGTGCCGGTGGTGTCCCCGTGATAGCCGCCGCGGAAGGCGAGGAAGCGCGTGCGGCCGCGCACACCCTGATTGATCCAGTACTGGACCGCCATTTTCAGCGCGACCTCGACCGAGACCGAGCCGGAGTCGGAAAAGAACACCCGATCGAGATCGCCCGGCAACAGAGCTGCGAGCCGTCGCGCAAGGCGCAATGGCTGCTCGTGCACCAGTCCGCCGAACATCACGTGCGGCATGCTCTCGAGCTGGGCGGCAACAGCGGCGCGATGGTGCGGTTGGTTGTAGCCGTGACAGGCAGTCCACCACGAGGCGATGCCGTCGATCAGCTCGCGTCCGTCCGCCAGCACGATGCGGCTGCCGCGCGTGGCCACGACCGAAAGCGGCGGCGTCTCGGTTTTCATCTGCGCATAGGGGAGCCAGACGTTCGCGAGACCCGTCGAAAACCAGTCTGGCGCGCACGCCGGATGCCCCACGTCCGCAGCGCGCACTTTGTTCGCCAAACCACCCGGATATCGCTCCATGCGCCTCGAACTTTCCCTTGCTGCAGCGGGATTTAGCATTGGATCGCCGCCGCAGTCACGCTACACCCTCGGCCATTGAAGAGAACCAATTGCCGATGCACTCGCTCGACAGTTTCGCCAAGGACAAGCTCGCCGCGCTCGAGCGCGAAAGCCTGCGTCGGGCGGTAATCGATACGACGCCCCTCGACGGCCCGTGGGTCGAGCGCCACGGGCGCAAGCTGCTGTCGTTCTCCTCCAATGACTACCTCAATTTGACCCAGCACCCGGCCGTCAAGGCGGCGGCGCGGGAGGCCCTCGACCGCTATGGCGCCGGGGCCGGCGCTTCGCGGCTCGTGACCGGCAACCATCCGCTCTACGGCGAGCTCGAGCGCCGCCTCGCCGCGCTCAAAGGGACCGAGGCCGCCTGCGTGTTCGGCTCGGGATATCTCGCCAACACGGGCATCATTCCGGCGCTCGTCGGGTCCGAAGACCTCGTCCTGATCGACGAGCTGGCGCACGCCTGTCTTTGGGCGGGCGGGCGGTTGAGCCGCGCCACGCTCCTCCCTTTCCGTCACAACGATGTCGAGCACGCCGGTGCGCTGCTCAAAGCCCATCGCACGCAGCATCGCCACGTGCTGATCGCAACGGACGGCGTGTTCTCGATGGACGGCGACCTCGCTCCCCTGCCCGCGCTCGCCGCCCAGGCCCGCCACTTCGACGCCTGGCTGCTCTCGGACGACGCACATGGCATCGGTGTCGTCGGCGGCGGCCGTGGATCTGGCTTCGCCTTCGGCGAACCCGCAGACGTCCCGCTGCAGATGGGCACGCTGTCGAAAGCGATCGGCGCCTACGGGGGTTATCTGTGCGCCTCGCAGGCGGTCATCGACCTGATGAAGAGCCGGGCCCGCACGCTGATCTATTCGACCGGCCTGCCGCCGGCGGCGGTCGCCGCCGCCATCGCGGCGCTCGATGTCATTGCGGCCGATCCGCGCTATGCGGCGCTTCCGCTCGCCAAGGCCAAGGCGTTCACCCGCCGCACCAACCTTCCCGACGCGCAGAGCCCGGTCGTCCCGATCCTGCTCGGCGAAAGCGATGCCGCGCTCGCCGCGTCGCGCCTCCTCGAAGCAGAAGGTTTCCTGGTGGTCGCGATCCGTCCGCCGACCGTGCCGGCCGGCACCGCGCGCCTGCGCCTCGCCTTCACCGCCCAGCATCCCGACAGCGAGATCGAACGGCTCGCTGAGGTCATTTCCACCCGCATCCTCGCGCGCTGACCATGAGCGCCTTCTTCGTCACCGCGACCGGCACCGACATCGGCAAGACCTTTGTCACCTGCGGGCTGATCCGCAGACTGCGGGCCGCCGGCCGCGCGGTGGATGCGCTCAAGCCGGTCGTCAGCGGCTTCGATCCGGAAAAAGCCGAGCTGAGCGATCCGGGACTGCTGATCGCAGCGCTCGGAAAACCCGTTTCACTGCCGGAAATCGAGCGGATCTCGCCCTGGCGCTTTGCCGCCCCGCTGTCACCCGATGTGGCGGCCAAGCGCGAAGGCCGCGCCGTCGACAGCTCCACGGTCGCTGACTTCTGCCGCCGCGCCATTGTGGCGCAGGGCGGGACGCTTCTGATCGAGGGTGTCGGCGGAATCATGGTGCCGCTCGCGCCACGCTACACGGTGCTCGACCTCATGATCGAGCTTGGTCTGCCGCTCATCGTCGTGACCGGCAGCTATCTCGGGACGATCAGCCATACCTTGAGCGCGCTCGACGTGCTCGGGCGGCGCGGGCTGCAGATCGCCGCGCTCGTCGTCAACGAAACGGCCGGCAGCACGGTGCCGCTCGAGGATGCGGTCGAGAGCATCCGGCCGTTCGCACCCTCGACCGAGATCGTCGCGCTGCCGCGTCTGCCCGCGGGTGCCACTGATCATCCTGTTTTTGCGAAACTGGCCGCGCGTTTGTAAGGGCGAGCGCATGGCAGCCGTCGGACGCGAAAGCGTATTGCGCCTGTCTGCTCCGCCTCAAGACGGCGCGTTACGCCTTCGGCTAACGCGCCCTACACGACAGCATCCAGGACACGGATTGCACTCGGAACAACAACACCACAACGAATACGTCCTACGCAACGCTCAATTTTTGGGCCGCGCATCAGAACGCCGCCGCAATGGCACCCAGCAGGCCGCGGTCGCACACCTGCTTGTCGATCAGCTTGCAGGCGATCTCGTGCGTGCCGTTCCAGATCATGTCGAGGGCGACGTAGAGGACGATCAGCAAGCCGATCCAGGTGATCCAGGGGAATTTCGACAGCATCCGGGCGATCGCGTCGGCGACGAGCGCCATGAGCAGCACGGCGACCGCGAGCCCGATCACCAGCACCCAGACATCGCCCTTGGCGGCTCCGGCGACCGCCAAGGCATTGTCGAGCGACATCGAGACGTCGGCGACGATGATCTGGGTGAGCGCGCGGCGGAAATTCAAATCCTCCATCGCGGCCTGAGCCGTCGCCGCCGCCGGCGCGCTCTCGCCGTGCCGGATCTCCCGGTACATCTTCCAGGTCACCCACAGCAGCAGGATGCCGCCGGCGAGCGTCAGGCCGACAATGGCGAGCAGTTGCGTCGCGACCACCGCGAAGGCGATGCGCAGCACGACCGCGCCGGCGATGCCCCAGAAGATGACCTTACGGCGCATCTCCGCCTTGACGCGCGAAGCGGCAATGCCGACGACGATCGCGTTGTCGCCCGCCAGAATGACGTCGATCGCGATGACCTGCGCAAGAACGGCGAGCTGGGGATAGAAGGATTCCATCGTGGCTGCTTGAAAATCCCCAGGTGGGCCGTGGCGACAATCACCAACTTCCCGCCGCCGTTCCGGGGGATGAGGTTGGACCAGATTCCACATTCGATTGACAGGATTGCGTCCGGACCGCGATGCGTCGGACCGCCGCACAATACCGTTTGTCCCGTCGCCGCGGTTCCGACCCACGGTTCGATTTTTTCGGATACGGACCGCGACCCTTCAGGGGTATCGTTGGGTTCCACGGCGGATCGACCGGCGAGCGCGTACCCATGAGGGTTGCCATGCGTTGTCAGCGTGATGGGAAGCCCCGCGCATGCCGCTCACCCTGACGGAGAGAATACTCGGCGATTCCCACGGGGGAATATGGCAGCGGCTGCGGCTGCAGGCCGCCGACGCGGTCGAGACCGTATTCGGGGCGGATCCCGGGCTGCTCCGCCTGCGCGCGGCGACCCGGACAGTGATGTCCGCCGCCGCCACCCTGGCGACGCTGTTGCTGCTGTACGGCTCGAACGGGATGCAGGCCGCAGCGCCCATCGCCCTCGGGTTCATGGTGAGCAACTTCGCCAATACGACAGTCCGCGACCCGGGCCCGCGCCAACAGGCGATTACGCTCGCACTGCTCACGATCCCTGCGCTCGCCTGCGTCGTGCTGGCCTCGCTCCTGTCGCCGTGGCGATGGGCGGCGAATCTCGCGTTCGTCGCCGTGGTGACCGGGGCAGCGCTGGCGCGGATGGCCGGGCCGCGCGGCAACGCCATCGGAATGGTGGCTTTCATCAGCTACTTCATCGGCGAGATTACCCGTCCTCCGCTCACCGACCTGCCGCAACTCGTCATTGCCGTCGTCCTCGCGATCGGCGCTACCGCCGTGACGCGTTTCGGACTGTTGCCCGACCGGCCGGAGGCGGCGCTGCATCGGGTCAAGCTTCACGTCGACCGGCGCATCGGCCGCATCCTGGCGGAGGTGGACGACGTTCTTGCGGCGCGGGGGGCCGAATTGGCTCCGGCCCGGGACGAGGCGCGCCGGCACCGGATGTACCGCGAACTGGCCCGGCTCAACGACGCGCTGCTGATCGCCGAAAGCCAGATCCAGTCGCTCGGTCTTCCCCCAGACCGACCATCCGCCTGGGAGCCTTTTTTCGCCGTGGAGTTGGCGGCCGAGCGCCTGATCCGGATGGCTCCTGACCAGCGGCAGGCGCCGGGTCTCCTGCGTGCCCGCGCGCGGATACGAAATTTGCGCATCCGTCTCGCACGGGGCATCGCGCCACGTCCGGCGCCCACATCGAGGGCGACCGGAGAGCTGAGCGCGGCCGTCGATGAACTGCAGACCTCGCTCGCGAGGTTGGCGGAGGTCTGGGCCAAGATGCGCGGGCCGGCTGCGCCGCCCTTCGATCCTTCGGCGCCGGACACCAAGAAGAGCCGCGCATGACAGGCCGGATCTGGGAGAACCCGTTCGTGCGCCAGGCCGTGCAAGCGGGCACCGGTGTCGCCTTGGCGATCGGAGTGGGAACTCTCATCTCCGGTGAACGCTGGTACTGGGCCGTGATCGCCGCGTTCATCGTCGGCAGTGGCGTCGGCTCCCGCAACGAAGCGCTGATCAAGGCGCTGCAACGCCTGCTCGGCACGCTGTTCGGCATCGTTGTGGGAATCCTGCTCGCATCGGCCGTCTCGTCGCATACGGAACTCGCGCTCGGCCTCGTGCTGGTGTGCGTGTTCTTCGCGTTTTACGCGTTCCAGGTGGCTTACGGCGTGATGATGTTCTGCATCACGCTCATGCTCGCCCTCCTCTACGGGCTGGTTGGCCAGTTCGAGGAGCATCTTCTCTTACTGCGTCTGGAAGAAACAGCGGCCGGCGCGGCCGTCGGACTTCTGGTCACCATGACGGTGCTGCCGATCCACGAGGTCAAAGCCTTTCGCGCGGCGGCACGGGAATTTCTGCTCGCGCTCGTCAATGCGCTCCAGCAAGGCTGCGAGGCGGACGCAGCGACGGCTGCCAAGACCGGCGGCGAGCTGCAGGCGAAAATGCAAGCCTTCCGTTATTCCGTGGGCGGAATGAAACGAGGCTGGGTCCCGCTGGTGCCGCTTCGCTATCGGCGCGCGCTGCGCTCCGCCACGCGGTGCGCCTATCTCGCCCGCGAGCTCCTCTACTCGGGGAAGCTCGACAGGACCCAGGCGCAGACGGTGCGGCAGCGCGTGGACGTCATCCTGCGACAATTGGAGACCGGCGAATGGGCACGCAACGCCGCCAGCGCGCCGGATGGCGCAACTATCCAGGCGGAGACGCGCGACAACGAATACTTTGAGGCGCTGCTGGCCGCGCTCGACAGGTTCGATCTGCGACTCGCGGAAGCGCTCGATGGCACGGGTCCGGACCAGAAATAGGACAATCCCGCTCGCAAGCCGCACAAACGCGAACGAAGCTCCGGACAGCGGATGCGGCGCTCCGCCGCGCGGTCGCCTGCCGCACCGCGGTTCGCTCCGCATCCGACCGAAGAGCCCGAGAGACAATCACCGTGTTTTTTTTCAATGGAGCGGAACACTGCGCAGCACGGGGCGTTTCTGAACGATCGAGGTCGAGTTGACTTTCCGGACTTCTTGACTAACTCTTCCTGCATGGCCGTGCAGACGAAAAACCGCTTCCTTCTGCGTGCAGGTCACTTGCATTCGGGCAAGTGACCCGGGCGGCTGAATCCGTCCGCCGTCCGGGCTGAGACGACAATCCACAAAAAAATCCGAACTGCTCGTGCCCCGCCCCGCGCCGGGGAGCGAAGCTCTGCGAGACGAGCCATGATCAATGAACCGTTGCCGCCGATCCACATCCCGGAAACAGACTACATGCGGCTTTCGACTCTCGCGCAGGAGGCCGCCGACACCGGACATCCGTGCGCGGATTTCCTGATCTCGGAGCTGCTGCGCGCGGAATATCTTCCGGAGGAAGAGATGCCGCCGGACGTGGTGCGGCTCGACCGATGGGTGACCTATCGGGTCGACTGGGGCCAGCCGTCGGAGAGCCGCAGACTCGTCTCTCCGGACGATCATCGCAACCCGGCGGCCCATCTCTCGGTGCTGAGCCCGCTCGGCACGGCGCTGCTCGGACTGCG